>NZ_JAAOTI010000016.1:0-225178 GCF_011297315.1 Catellatospora chokoriensis | reverse complement strand
GCTGTCCCCGGACGAGTACGAAGCCGCCTGGTACGCAAAGAACATCGATACACCCGACCCCGTGAACACCACCCTTGAGCAGGCCGTAGCCTGCTAGCCACCTCTCCGGATTATCGGGGGAACCTCACCCAGTGATTCCCCATCCCCGGACGGCCACACGTGACATACGCCTGGTCGACGTCGGCGCATACCGCGTCGCCTGCGACGTCACGGCAGGCATCGACCCGACGATCGTGCTGCTGTCTGGCTGGGGCGATACCCGTGACGTATGGCGGCAGCTTGTAGAGCGCCTGGCGCCGCGGCAGCGGGTCGTGGCATACGACCGGGCAGGAGTCGGCGACAGCCGCCCACGCCCCGACTACCAGCGAAGGCGCACCTATCGAGAGCTTGCCGACGAGCTCATGACGCTCCTAGAGGGCCTGGAGATCACAGCACCTGTGATCTTGGTGGCGCACTCGTTCGGGGCGTTGGTTGCACGCATGTTCACCGCGGCCTATCCGACCAACGTGGCTGGTCTGGTACTGATCGACGGGTCGATCGACGAACTGTGCCTGCACCCCGGCGACTTCCCGCCGACCGACGGCCCGGGTGAGCACGCGACACGACTCGACTACGCCGCGAGCGCCGCGACGCTGGCAGCAGCCGCGCTTCCGAATGTGGCGGCGATGGTGCTCAGCCGCACGCCCGGCCGTTGGACGGGGCGCTACGCCAATCCCATATGGGGCGTCGATGCCCGCTGGACCCGCCATCAGGCCAGCACGGCCGAGGCGTTGGACACGCTGTGGATCCGGGCCCACGACGCAGGCCACTATGTGCACCACGACGCACCGGATCTCGCCGTGTTCGCGATCAGGGCCGTGGTTGATGCTGCCGTCGGGCGGGCACCGATGGCCGACGTCGACCATGAGGCGGCGGTAGTGCTACGGCGCCCGCTCGCCCAGCGTTGAGCGAGTAACTGCGCTACTGCTCACGCTCCTACTCGACCGACGCCACTGCTAACAAGGCTCGCCCGATGCGCGGTCCCGCAACGTGGGGATCAGGTCCCACGGTCTCAACAAGAATACCTGGCCAACCGCGGTGGGGTGACGACGTGGTGATGCCGGGCTGGCCACCACGAAACTGCGGCTGAGCCGCGGGCCGAGCAACATCGTCGGATGGTGCGGCATCCACGCGGTACTTACACGAGCTGTCCGGAGTCTCGGTAAGGCCAGCGTCTGGGAATGGTTCCTCGCCGCTGGGCATCATGCTGGTCGTGGTGCGTTCCCGGGTGAGGTACAACCGGCGGACGTCTCCCAGCCGTCGTCGTCATGGTCGGCGAGTAGCTCGCCGGTGGTCTTGTCGAAGATCAGCGGGTAGGTGTCGTCCTGGCGGTATGAGTCTGGTGAAGGCGGGGTGCCGAAGGCCTCGCCCGCCCGGCCGGCCGGGTCGGTGACGGCGCCCGGTAGTGGATGTCCAGCTCGGACAGACCCGCAGTAGCGTGGCGCGCAGTGCGCGCGAGGGCAGCCTCGAGACGCGGGTCAGGGTGAACGGGTGCGGTTTCATGACGCCGGAACGGCGCAGACCGCAGGCCGGGCAGCAGCGGCACCGCGGGATGGCGGCTCGCTCAGCACAGCTAGCGGCGGCTGGTTCAGGCGGCGACCGGCTGGAGTTGGCAGATGGCGGTGTAGCCGCGGATGGCGTTTGCGACGACCGTCAGCGGATCGGTGGCGTTGATGACCACGTGCGCCAGCCGGCTGGTGGCGGCACGGTCGGTGGCGAACCGCTCGGCTAGCAGTTGACGGCTGGCACCGGCGCGGCCGAAGTCGTTGCCGCGCTCCGGGTGGCGAAGGCGGGCCAGCATGATCTCGAGGTCGACGTCGAGCGCGAAGATCAGATCGAACCGGTCGGTCAACAGCGCCATGTTCGCCGCGGTCCCGCACACGAACACCCGGTCGAGGTCAGCGCTACGCAGCTGCCCGATCAGCATGTCCAGCACGGCGGGGCGCCAGTTCCAGTGGTGGCGGCGCAGCCATCCGATGTCGGGCTGCTCAGGGCGGACTACCGGGCGGCCGGCCGGGTCCTCCCAGCGGCACAGACCGGGGTGGGCGTCGAGGCTGATCGCATGCTCGCCTCGGGCGGTCAGGTGCCTGGCCAGCGCGGACTTGCCGGTGCCGGACACTCCGGTGATCAGGACGACGGTACTCATTGCATGCTCCTGACGGCGCGGTGCAGACGTGTGCGGGCGTCGGCGAGAACGCTCACCGGACCGCCCCGGTGACAGCCGCGCGACCGTGGCCGTGCACACCGGCGGCCAGCCCCGTGAGCTGCTGCTCGACCTGGGGCAGGTGCTGCAGCAGGCGCCGGGTGAACAGGTGCCGGTCGGCCCAGTAGCGGTCAAGGCTCTTCTGGATCCGCGCCGGCCGCGGCGCGAGGTACCGCTCCTCGACCCCGTATGTGCTCAGTAGGGCGTGCAGCAGAGCCAGGCGGGCGCAGTTGCGAACCTCGTCGCCGGTCGCCGGGCCGCCGGCTTCCAGGTAGGCAGCCACCGCAGCGAGAGAGATCTGCTGCCAGTCGTCGCGGTGGGCGACGGTGTGCGGGTCGAATGCCATCCGGCCCAGTTCCCGGCCCCGATCGGCGTGCTGTAGCCGCAGGTCGATGATCGCGGCCAACTGGTCGCCGGCGAACAGGGTGTTCGGGGTGACCAGGTCGCCGTGGGCCGGCCGCAGCCGCAGCGGCGCCAGACCGTCCTGCAGCCGCCCGACGTGGTCGAGGTCAGTGATGCGCTGACGCAGGCGCGCGATGTTGGCGTGGTCGGTGCGGTCGGTGAACACCCGAGCGCTGATCAGGTCGAGCAGATGCTCGCAGCGGGCCTGGGCCTGCGCGGGCAGGGTAGTGCGGCACCGTTCGGCACTGACGGGAAGCCGCTGCGCAGCCAGCCCGTCCAGGACGTGATGCAGGCCCGCGGTGGCCCGGCCCAGCGCCGCAGCCTGCCTGACATTGAGCACTGCGGGGCTGGTCGCCTCGGTCCACAGCCACACCGATACCGCCAGATCCGCCTCGACGTGCATCCGCTCGCCACCCGTGGTCGGGACCAGCCTGGTCGTGGGCACGCCCGCCTGGGCCAAGTACATGGTTGCGTCGAGGATCTGCCGTTCGTAGGTGAGGTCGGCACCCGTGCGGTAGATCTTGACGAAGCGGCTGGTGGCGTCGGCGAGTTCGGCACGCAGGTTGTCGGTCTGGGTGCCTGCCCAGACCCGCCGAATGCGTCCTACCCGCAGGCCGTAGGCGGCTTCCAGGACCGCGCGGATACGCGGGTTGAGCGTGAACGTCATCACCGGCCTCCCGGGCTGCTGGTTCTGGAAGGTCGCGGCGCCCATCGCAGGGGTTCCTGGTCGCGCAGGTCGGGCAGTGTGAACAGGTCGGTGCCGGCGGTGATGTGTTCGACCAGCCACTGCGCGGTCGGCAACGGCCAGACCAGCCCGCGGGCGAACACCGGATCGCGCGGGTCGAGTTCGTCGAGGTGGTAGCCGCCACGGGACGCGTCCGCCAGCTCTGGGCCCGTACGTGCCGACTCGTCCCACTGGTCGATGCGGCCGAGGAAGATCGCATGCGCGGTCCCGGCGACGACCGCTACGTGGATCAGCCGATGCAACCGGGCGTGGCCGCCTGTCTCCTCCCGAACCTCGCGCAGTGCCGTGTCCTCCAAGCCTGCATCGCCGGGCTCGATTCCCCCACCGGGCAGCACCCAGTGAATCGGCTCGCCTGGCTTGGTGCGCCGCACGAGCAAGATCCGTTCTGTGGGAGTGAACAGAGCCGCCCGGACCCGGTTCACCACCGGCATCTGCTCGGCCGGTCCGTAGCGGTCGGCGATCTGTACCAAAAGCTGCTGCGCGGCACCCGGATACCGCAATCCGTCGCGGACGAGGTGGCTGTACCGGGCGGCCAGGTCCGCATCGGCGCGCAGCGTGTCGCGTACGCCCAGCAGCCGATCCCATAGCGGCTGGAACGCGCCGATCACGTGCAGCCGCACCGTCAACCCGGCACGGTGCCTGGTGAACACCAGGCCGCCGTCGGCGCCCAGGTCACCGTCGAAGGCCCAACCGGCGACCGTCGCCAGCCGCATCAGCGTGCTCACGTTCGCCGTCGCATCGAGCCTGGCGGCGATCCCGATCACCGGATCCGCGGGCAGCCCGGCGACCGCAGTCGGGCCGACGTGCTCGACCTGCGTCACCAGGCCGCTCAAGGCGTCACGCACCCCGGCGATATGCGCCGCAGCCAGCACCGCCCAGCCCTGGTCGTGTTCGACGACCCGCCGGTCTGCCATCATGACACCGCCTCGCCGTAGCCCCGGGCCTGCAATGTGTAGAGCTCGCTATAGAGGCCGCCGTCGGCGATCAGCTCGTCATGGCTGCCGGACTGCACGATCCGGCCATCGTGCATGACGACGATGAGGTCGGCGTGACGGATGTTAGCCAGCCGATGAGTGATCAGGATCGTGGTCCGCTGGCCCTGCCGGTCCCGGATCGCCTGGAACAGGGCGTCTTCGGCACGGGGATCCAGCGCAGAAGACGGCTCGTCCATCACGAGCAGGTCGGCGTCGCGGTACAGACCGCGAGCGGAGGTGATCCGCTGCCACTGTCCTCCGGAAAGGTCCTGGCCGTCGGCGAACGTGCGGTCCAGCAGCGTCTCGTATCCGTGCGGCAGGCCGGCGATCACCGGGTGGGCGACAGCGCGCCCGGCGGCTTCGTGGATCCGGTCGGGGTCGGGGTCGGCGTCGATGTCACCCAGTGCGATGTTGGTGACGACCGACAGCGGCCATTTGTAGAAGTCCTGCCGGACCACGGCGATCCGGGCGCGTAGGCCGTCGGGGTCGTGCTCGGCGTAGTCGCGGCCGTTCCAGCGGATGCTGCCGCCGTCGGGCTCACGCAGCCCGGCGATCACGGCGGCGAGCGTCGACTTGCCGCTGCCGTTCTCCCCCACCAGCGCGACCGTCTGCCCGTGGCGGATCGTCAGGCTGACATCGACCACCGCCGGGGTGTCCCGTTCGGGGAACGCAAACGTCACCTTGTCCAGGTGCAACTCGTCCAACGGCGCGGTCTCGTGGCTGCCGCATACCTCGGGCATGTGCTGGCGGGAACGTGCCAGGAAGTTCTGATAGTCGCGGACGTGGACGCCCTCGTCGTAGACCCGGTCGACCTGCCATGCCGCCATGGACAGGTGCCGTTGAGCAGCCTGTACCGCGATCACGCACGTCGCGGCCGCAGCCAAGGGGATGTCACCGTTGAGCAGCAGCACTCCGAGCAGCACGTACACGGCCGTGGAGGCGATGCCGGAGGTCAGCGATCCGATCGTGGTGGTGATCGTGATCCGCCGCGCCAGGTCCAGCTGGATCTTCGTTTCGGCGCCCATGACCTGGTCGTACTGGGCCAGCAGAAAGCCGCGTAGGCCGTAGGAGCGAAGCTCGGCGGCACTGTCCCGTTCGGCCATGAGCCGGTGCAGGACTCCCAGGCGGCGTCGGCGCACGGACCCGGCGATATACGTGCGGTAGCGCTGGTGCCCTGCCGACAGTGCCGCCCACACGTTCGGTACGGTCGCGACCAGCAGTGCGGCCAGCAGCACCGGCTCGATCACCACGACTGCGGCGGTGACCGCGACGATCCCCGACAGTCCGGCCAGCAGGTTGAGGGTGCCCTGCACGAGGCCGATGACGGAGCTACTTCCGCGGCCGGCGCGTTCCATGTCGTCGGCGAACGCGTCGGCGTCGAACGCCTCCAGCCGCACGCTGGTGGTCGCTTCGAACAGGCGTCGCTCGACGTCGCGGTCGACGCGCGGGCTGAGCCCGTTCTGCGCGAACCCGGTCACGATGCTCAGCCCGGCGCGGATCGCCGCGGTAGCGGCCAGCATGATCAGCGCGGGCAGCGCCGCCCACACCCGATCCGGGGTCGGCCCGGCGGCAAACAGCTCGACCAGAACCCGCTGGGTGGCCAGCAGCCCGAGCGCCGACAGGATCCCGGCGCCGACAGTCGCACCGGCCACGGTCAGGGTCCGAGCGCGGTCGGCGCGCCAGGCTATGCCCAGGGCGGTGCGGATCAGCTGCGGGATCTCGGCGAATACGGCCAGCAGCCCGGCGTCGGCGCGGGCGCGCATGCCGGTCTCCCACCACATGGTGCGCATCTCCGGCAGTGCGGCATCACCGGCCGTGCGGGGCCGTGGCGGCTGCAGTACAGCCGCCGGTGCTTGCGATGTCTGTGTCACGGCAGGTCCTTCAGTCCGTAAGGGGTCGGGCTGAGCAGATGGGGTCGGTTTAGTGCTCGAGTCGGCGGTGAAGCCAGCCGAGGGCTGCCAGCCCGGACTGGCGGCGGTGCTGCGCCAGGTACGGCGAGGTCGGGTCGGGTTCGGCGCTGCCGTGGACGAGCAGGTAGCCGGCGTAGGCGGCCAGCATCGCCTCCACACCCTGTACTGGAATCCCGACGGCCGTCGGGTGCTCGGCCAGCAGCTGGTCGACGTCGGCACGGTCGCTGGCACCGATCAGCAGGGCGACGGTGTCGACCCACGACGGACCGCGCATCACCCACGCCCAGTCGGTAACCAGAGTCCAGTGGTAGCGGTTGAGGACCAACAGGTTGTCCGCACGCATGTCGTAGTGGATGAGGCTGGTCGCGTTATCAGTCAGCCCCGGCAGCAGCCCTTCAAGGCCGACCAGGAGCCCCAGCTGCTCGCTCGCCCACGACGGGATGTCGGGCATCGACACCCGGCCTGCGGCGATCGCCGCCCAGTTGGCGTACCTATCGCGGGCGGTCTCGGAGAACGACGTCGTCGCCAGGTCCGCCAGCCGGGCGGGCGGGTCGGCCAGGCTCGCCGCGACCGCGGTCTGGGCGCGCAACGCCGCCCGCAGCTCGTCGGCACTCCAGGGCAACTTCGGGGTGTGGCCGACGACCGCGACAAAGCACAGCACCACATGCCCGGCCAGCTCCGCACTCCACAGGAACTTCGGCGCCGGCACCGCCACTGGCAGCGCCGCGGCGAACCGCGCCTCCGCCCGATACAGCTGCGCCGCCGACGACGTCGCGCTGGTGGCCTTGATGAAGTAGGAGCCTCGGTCAGCAGTCGTCAGGACAGAGGCGAACCCGGCGCTGAAACCGCTGGTACGCGACACCGCACTGGTGACGGGGCTACCCAGCCGGTCGGTGATCGCCGCCCGCAGCTGTTCGGGCAGGTGCTCCCACCCGGGACGCTGCGCTGTGCGCTCGTAGTCGAGCAGACTGTTGCCGTTACCCATGACACTCCAATGCGAAAGTTCTATGCGTGGTTACGGCCGCCCATAGTCGGATCCGGATGAGCGCCTAGGGCTTCGGCGGCTTGGTGCCTGAGCCCGCTGTCCGGGCACGGCGCAGCAGCACCCGGATGCCGGTGCCGGGCCTGGCTAACCGGGCTGGTTGACGGTGGAGGCGGGGTCGGCCAGGTCGGGCAGGGCTAGTAGGGTCCGCGCCGGGATGCCGCCGGTGGTCATCAGGTCGTTGATCGCCAGTGGGCGCACGTCGAGCGCGACGAGGGTCTCTGCGGTGACCGCCAGGCCCTGAAGGGCGCGGCGCGAGGTGCCGGTCGCTTCGCGAGCGGCGAGGATCTCCGCGGCGGGCAGGTCCAGGCTGGCGGCGTAGACCGCGGAGCGGGCGTGGGTGCGCGCCGCCGGCAGGACGTGCACCAGCCGTAGCACGCCCGACTCGGCGCCGAGTTCTTCGCGCAGCAGCCGCCGCGCGACGGTGGCCGGGTCGGTGCGCATCGTGCCGCGCTGCATCGTCGGGTACGTCCAGTAGCAGTGCCGGTCGCTTTCGTGACGGTGCAGCAGCAGCTGCCCGTCGGCGCTGACCGGCACGACGAACACCCGCGCGACACCGGAAAGCAGACGGCGCAACAGCGCCTGCGGCGATGCCGCCGGTGGACTCGACATCATGACGTACCCCCATCTCGATCGATGATCAAAACCTTTGGACCTGGCCGCGTTACTGGACGCTCATGCGCGAGGTCTGCGCGCCGGCACGAACACCGTCGTCGGGCGCGCCCGCATATCGGGCTGGCGGCCGATCCAGCGGTCGTTTCGGTAACGCACGCCCACACCTGCCGGGCCGTGTCGTGCGACGGTGATCGCCGTGATCGCTTCGGCCGCTCGCACCAGCGGCACCCTGCCCGCCAGCGCCCGCACGACCTGCTCCTCCAGCCAGACCGCGTCGACAGGCTGGCGCCGGCAGCCCGGCGCGCACTGGAACACCCGCTGCGGGCCGCCGGTGAGTTCGCGCATCCGGCGGCGGCAGCCGGCGCAGTACAGCAGCGGCGCAAACCCTGCCAGCTGCTGCGAGGTGACCCCCGTCGACATGTCCTCTCCTCGTCTCTCGAACCGGTAGGTGTGGCGTGTACGGCCCAGGCCGCCCCCGGCAACCGCCCGCCCTGTGTCCATAGCAAGGGCTGCCATTCGGCCTGGGCCGCGGCGAAGGCCCCTTATTTCCTCCGCCCGCGCCGCTCACCCCCCAGGGTCCGGCGCGCCTACACCACGTCTTGGCAGGTTGCGTTCGCGTAGCACGTCAGGCGTCCCTTTCATCTGGGTGTCGGGTGGTGCAGGTGATGGCTCAGGCCGGCGGACCCGGTTTCGGGACCAAGCGCTGGCACAGCGCCCTGCCGGGCCGCCGGCCCGAGCCGCGGGGTGTGGCAGAGCGGGAGGCTCGCTGCCGCACCCCGGCACCGGCTGACCGGCCTATGGCGCGGCGCCGATGCTGCCGCGCCCAGGCGGTGGGCACGGCCGATAACGTCACGATGTACGTGTCAGGTCGCGGCCATCGCGGGCCTTCGCGCTCCGAGCAGCCCTCGCCTACGGCCGACCAGCGCCTGCCAATCGGCCACGAAACGGTCGACATCCGACCTTGTGACCTGCGGCATGCAGATCAGATGGGCACAGCGGTCGTCGGCGGGCACGACCCATCGCTGGGTCAGCTCCGGCGGTGGCGGCGGGAAGAAGACGGTGAACGCGTGCGGATGCCGTTGTGCGTCCACACCGATGCGCCGCAGCCGCTCGCAGGCGTAGGCGGCGGTGTCGCGGCAGGCCCGCACCCGCGACCGGTGCGCCTCCGTACCCAGCCCAGCCAGAGACTTGTAGAGCTTCAGCGTGGTGTGCCCGGAACGGCTGCCAGCCAGGGTCACCGACGCCGTGCCCGTATACGAGACCCTGCCCGCGGCCGCCGCCAGCGGCTGGTCTCGGTACACCAGGACCCCGCAGGGCTCCAGCGTCGAGAGGAACTTGTGGCCCGACACCACCGTCGAGGTCACTCCGCGGACGCTGAAGTCCACCCGCGGGACGCCGTCGACCGGGACCAGGGCCAGCGGCAGGCCCGAAAGCGCGGCGTCGACGTGGATGCGGCGGCG
The DNA here is from genome assembly GCF_011297315.1 of Catellatospora chokoriensis. NCBI lineage: Bacteria > Bacillati > Actinomycetota > Actinomycetes > Micromonosporales > Micromonosporaceae > Catellatospora > Catellatospora chokoriensis. The sequence continues at coordinate 215,788 of NZ_JAAOTI010000016.1, read as the reverse complement.
GGTGATCGACAGCCGGTCGCACGCGGCGACGATCGCCGGAACATCGTCGACGGCCTCGGTCATCGTCGTGCCCGCCACCGCCACGATCACCGCCGCCCGATCCCGGCGCCTGGCCAGTTCCCCCGCCAGATCCGCCACGTCGATGCCGCCGCCGTCATCGACACCGATGACCACCAGCGGCATCATCAGCTTCTCCGCAAGCTCGCCGAGCATGTAATGTCCGGCGGCCGAGGCGTAGATCACCGCGTCCGGGAAGCGGCGCCGGGCATCAAGCAGCGCGTGCTCGGTGCCCTCGGTCGCCCCGTCGGTCACGTAACCCCACCGGCTGGCCGGAGCGCCCACGATGTCGGCGACCATGTTCACAATCTGCACCTCGAGGTCCTTGGTGTGGTTGCGGCCGTGGCCGCCGTCGTACGGGGACCCGATGTTGTTCAGCAGGCTCCCCGACCACAGATGCGCGAGGTCCTCGTAGGTGATGTCGGTGGCGCCGGGAAAACCGAGGTTCATGCGCCCGTCGTCGGCATACTGCCGACCCAGCTGCTCCCAAACCGGCTTGAGATCACGCGGCTCGACTGTGCTCATGCTTGCCGCCGCCCCTGCCGACTGGCGTTGGCGTGTGCGGCGGCCTTGAGCGCCGTGATGCGGCCGTTGTCGGCCTGGGCCAAGGTGTCCGACAGCTCCCCCGCCCAACGCAGCACCTCACCATGGCCGTCATCGGCGAGCATCCGCTCGCGCGGCACCGAGTACGCCTCGAACAGCCGCGACCCGGACGCCGGCCTCACCGGATGGGTGGACTGCACTGTGAACGCGTTGTACTCCGCCCGGGTGCCGTGATAGCAGACCATCGTCGTCTTGTCGGTCAGCACGATCCGGCTCACCGCAGGAACGTCCAGCGGCGAGCGGGCCGTGCGCTGCACCTTCTCCCACGTCCCGGTAGGGCTATCGGTTCCGGGGGCGGTGTCCAGGCTGATCACCGCCAGGCCCGCGTACACGGCCCCGATGTCGGAGACCATGTGCTTGTCACGGCCGACCGACAGTTCCTCGCGGATGTCGAAGCCCACCCCCGCCGCGCGGGGCGCGAACTGGTGATGCAGCTCGAACAGCAGCCGCGGCAGGACCCGCACATCCGGATGGTCCAACCACAGGTGCCACGCCGCCGCCACCTCGAAGAACTTCCTGCGTCGCCGGTCGTGCTGCAGATACAGGTACCCCAGCGCGTGCGGTGCAAGCTTGTCCTGACTGAACCGCTGCTCCCACGCATTGATCTTGAAGTGAGCGCCCATCATCTGCACCCGCTCAGCCGCCTGGTAGCGCCAGTCGGCATACAGCGTGCTGTCGTCGGGCCCCTTGTCCTGGGCTGCGTCCGCCGCCCCAGCCGGTGCTGCCTGCGCGGGCTGCGCCTGGTCGGTGTGGGTGTGCCTGGCGGTCATGTCACATCACCAGCTTGCCCAGTCGGCGCGCCGGCGAGGTGACCGGATCGGCCACGACCCGGCCGACCGCAGCCAGCGCCGCGGGCCGGACCGCACGCATCACCGCACCCCAACCCAGGCCGGCCAGCAGCACCGCCACCGCTAGCGCGGGCAGCAGCAGCCAGCCCCGCGAACCCGGCGCCAGGCCGAGCAGCGAACCGAGGTTGGCCAGCATCATCGCCATCAGCAGGAACCCGAGCACGCACCCGCTGATCGGCGCGATACGGCGTACCAGCACGCTGTCGTTGGTGCCCTGACCCGTGGCGAAGAACCGGTTCACCGCCGCGCACGCCACGACCAGCAGCGCCAGCAGCATCACCGCACCACCAGTCGACAGCCACGTGAACATCACCGCGAGCGGGTCAGCGCCCGAAACGGCGAACCCGGCGATGACCAGCCCGGCCAGGACGGTCTGGGTCAGCGACGCCGCTACCGGAGTCTCACCGGACCTGCTCGTCGTGGCCAGATATCCGGGCAGGACCTGCTCTCGGGCCATCGCGAACAGATACCGTGTGCCCGCCTGGTGGAAGCTCGACATCGCCGCCCCCACACTGGTCATCAGCAGCATCGTCGTCAGCCAGCCGATCGAGGGCCCAAACACGCTGCTCAGCGTCTGAAGCGGCCCACCCGCGGCATCCGAACCGATCTTCGCCACCCCGCCCGGGCCGGCCTGCATCGCCATCGCCCAGGCGCCCAGTGCGTAGAACACCCCGGCGAACCCGATCGCGGCCAGCATCGCCCGGCGAATGCTCGGCGCACCTCCGCGAGCTTCTTCCGCGTACGCCGGGACCGTCTCCACCCCGACGAACGCGGCCATGGCGAACGCGATCACACCTGCCAGACCCGGCACCAGCAGCGCTGTCGGCGAGAACGCCTCGAAAGTCAGCGGCCCCGGCCGCTGCGACAGCGCCGTGACCACGTAGAACACGATCACCGCGAGTTCCAGCGCCAGCAGGAACCCCAGGATCCACACATTGCCCAGCCCGCCCACCAGGCCGAGCACCGCGACGACTACCAGCGCTGCCAGAGACCAGACCCACCACGGGCCGAACCCGGTCATGCCCGCCATCGTCGAACCCAGCAGCCCGTACAGCGACGTCCCAATCGCCAGGTAGCCCACCAGCGCGCACAGCCCCGCCGCAACCCCCACGACCGGTGCCAGCCCCCGACCCATCAGCGCGTACAGCGGCGCCGCATGGCTCAAATGCCCCGCAGCCCCCACATACCCAATACCGATCACGTACAGCACGCCAGCGACCAGCACGAAGGCAAGCGGGACACCGACGACCCCCGTCGCGGCATACATCGTGGGGATACCACCGACCTGCACCGTCAACGGCGACGATGCCACCACCGCCATGATGAACAAGCCGACCGGGCCGATCCGGCCCTGCGCCAGCGTCACCCGCGCCATCACGCCACCACCGAACGGCTCTCGACCGACGCCGCGACGGCGCAGTCCGGCGACCGGCAGTCACGGCGGCGACGGTGCAGTGCGAACTCGTGCTCGCTCAGCGCCGCCACGCTGAGCGTCGGACGGACCGGACTTCGCCTCCAGTAGGCGCGCAGCCGCGCAGCGGCCAGCAGCGCAAGCTCAGGCGAGGACCGTCGGTCCACGAACTGGTGTGTTCTATCCGCCCAGTCCATCCGAACCGCGTAGACGGTCACCGCCGATGACGGCGGCCGTCGCCGGCGCAGGATGGCCCTGTGCGCCAATCGCAGCATCACGCTCATGCTTGACCCCTCCCCAGTTGACTTCGAGCCCTCCAGGCCGGCCGACGAGAACGGCATCGCCGCTGAAGCGGCCACCGGTTACAGCGTCTGGTCGTCCGGCCAGGGACGTGATGGCACCGCCCCGCTCGTCCGATGCCCGCGACACGGGCTCGGCAGCAGGCGAAGTACCTGCTCCTCGCATCGTGGCCACAACGCCGGACGGCCCATGGACACAGCCGTCGGTAGGCGCGAACATCGTGTGTCTCCCGTCTCGGCTCAGCAGCCACGTGACTGTCACGGCATCGACCAATTGCCGCGATCGGCTGTCAGGCGGTGCCTGCCAGATCAGCGCGGCTAAGCGACGATGATGGTCGCGTTAGAGAGGCCGCGGTAGATCCACGGTGAGCCCCTAGCATGGGGGTCCATCGTGGACCCCCAAGCTGGGCTGGGCGCAGTCCGTCCGCACCGAAGGGCGTGTTTGCCCAGTTCAACGCAGCCGTCAGCCGCGCCGGAGCCTCCGCTACGACCGGGCGCTGGCGGGCGTAGTCTCTGGCCAGCGGCCGGGCTGCGGTCTAACATGATCGCGGCACGGCTGGCACCTGTGCGGCCATGAACGCCAGCCATGAGTCACTCACACGCCGTGCCGGCCACAGGACTGCGTCGACACCGGAGGTGACAAGGTGCCAGCGCGGGACATCGACCCTCGATGGTGGAGCGAGGCCAGCTGGAACGGCGTGCCGCTGGCTGACGTGCTGCGCCAGCGAGATGTCAATTCGCTGTTTCTCTTCCTTCGCTCACGCGGCATCACGCGTGCGTCAATCGCGGCACAGACCGGCCTGGCGGAGAACCGCGTCCGGGCCATATCGCAGGGCCACCAGCAGGTGACCGCTTACGACGTATTGGAACGGATCGCCGAAGGCCTGACCATTCCGCGCGCCATGATGGGGCTCGGTACCGCCGACGACGACGTGGCCAGCACCCGCCCGGCGCCAACGTCCGTGCGTCCCCGGATCGCGATCTGCGGCAGCCGCCACCGGCCAGGTACCAACGAAGCGATCATCGACGTCAGCGTCCAGTCGCTGGCCGAGACCCTACGCGACGGACAGCTCGAGGTCCTGCACGGACCTGTCGGCGTGGGAGTCGAGGTGATGACCTACATCGCCAACAACTACCGCCCCGCGCATCTGCGGCGCACTGTGGGGATCTTCGGCCACGCCAACGTCGTCAGAGACGTCCGCCTGGCCGTGATCGTCGGAGGCGGCCGCGGCACCCATGACGAGATAGACCTCGCCCTGGACGCTGGCACCCGCCTGCTGCCGCTCAACGCCTCCGGCGGAGCAGCACAACGCGCTTACCTGCTCATGCGCGCAGATGTGAGCCTGCGCAGCTGGATCGCCGAGGCCGACTTCGCCGCCCTGGAACACTGCGCCGACATGCACACCATCACCGATGTCACACGCCGACTCATCACCGCCTGCCTGCCCGGGAGCCCTCCGTGACCGACCGACCCTACGTACTTCTCAAAGCCGCCGTGTCCGTCGACGGCTACCTCGATGACTCCAGCGCCCAGCGTCTGCTGCTGTCGAGCCCGGAGGACTTCGCCGCGGTCGACGAGCTACGCGCCGGCGTTGACGCGATCCTCGTAGGCGCGTCGACGCTGCGCGTCGACAACCCGCGCCTGATGGTCCGCTCGGCTCAGCTGCGGCAAAAGCGCCTGGCCGACGGCCTGCCGGAGACACCGGCGAAGGTGACGATCAGCCGGAGCATCGACCTCGACCCGCAGTTGCCCTTCTTCACCACCGGGGACTGCGACAAGATCGTTTACGTTCCGGACGCCGCGGCCGGCACCGCCGGGCAGCGCCTCGGTGCCGTCGCCCACATCGTCGGCGCCGGTGATCCGATCTCGTTGCCGAAGGTCCTGGCTGATCTTCACCGGCGCGGGATCCGCCGGCTCATGATCGAGGGCGGCAGCACGGTCCATACCCAGTTCCTGGCCGATGGCCTCGTCGATGAGATACGCCTGTCGATCGCGCCGTTCTTCGTCGGTGACAGCAGCGCCCCGCGGCTGGTCGGCGATGCGGCGTTCCCCTTCGGCTCCGGAAGGCGGATGCACTTGGCGCAGGTCAGCCACGAGGGCGACTGCGTCATCGTGCGGTACCTGCTAGGCGAGCCCGCAGACAAGCCGTAACTGGCTCGGCTGTCGGGTGCCACGTGTGTAACACAGGCTCGCGAGCAGCTGGCGAGTGGCTTTCGTACCCGCGGACCCTGATCGCGACGGTGCGTCGAGCCTCCATCCGCCGCCGAACCGGCGCAGCCTATGGCCGCGGAAGGACCGGCGGCGCTCGCGATCGCAGCGCAGCCGAGTACGGGCGCCTTGACGGCGCCGTTCTCGCGTGTTCGCTACGCGACTGGCTGAGGCGAACGGTCAGCCGTGATGTCGTCGTGGATCGGCGCCATGGGCGTAGCCGCGGTTGGTCTGGACCAGGCCAGGTTCGGCTGCGCGCAGCACCAACTGGATGGTCTGCCGCAGCAGCCGCGCGGCCTGCTCGGCTTGGCTGGTGCTGATCGGCCAGGCATCGATGTACCAGTTCTCGTCACCGGTCTCGGGCGCCTGCCAGCCCCAGGGGATGAGCTGCTGTTCCTCCTGCCCAGTCAGCGCAGGTGTACGCGGCGAGCACGAACTCGAAATCGGCCTAGGTGATCAACCGTCAACGATATGGTTCCTGGGTGCCCGGTGTGGCGCAGGTCGATGGTGACGCTTCCCTGGGTAGGCTCACCAGCCCACAGTAGGGATCCATGTTGGACCCCCCGCCATCAACTTCCAGACCCCACCGGTGCCGGTGCACTCCTCAGAGGCGGTGAACCATGACAGCGCGCCACCCCGACCCAACCTGGTGGACTCGCGAGACCTTCGAAGGCGTACCCCTCGACCATTTACTGCAGAAGCACGACCTGGGAGCGATCTTTCGATTCCTTCGCAGCCGAGGCTTCAGCCGACATGTCATCGCCGCCATGGCCGGTCTCAGTGAGACACGGATCCGCGCCATCTCGCACGGCACCCAACGCGTCACGGCCTACGAGGTCCTCACACGCGTCGCCGACGGTCTGCACGTGCCACGCGAACTCATGGGCCTCAGCCATCATCGGCAGCCGCCACCATCCGGCCCCACCACCGAGCTCGACCTCGCTCACCAACTACTGCAAGCTGCCAGCACCGGCGTCAGCCAGGACCTGGTAACCGCCTGGAATGACCGCGTCGATCAACTGGGTCGGGCAACCCGAAGCGAGTCGCCAGATGTCCTCGCCGACCAGCTCGTCAGCGGCACCGTGCAGCTCGCACCGCTGATCAACGACCACCGGATTCCTGCACGGCACCGGCTCGACCTACGTCACAACACCGCACGCATCGCCGGCCTCACCGCGCTGACTCTGCTCAAAACCGGCGACCGGCACCGTAGCGAGCACTGGTTCGCCACCGCCCACCAGCTCACCGCCGAATCGACCAGCCCGCAACTACAGTCATGGATCGACGCGCAGCACGCGTATGCCGCGTTCTACCACGCCGACATAGCCTCGGCGCTCACCCTCGCCGAACGCGCACGAGCGCGCGGCACTGGCGTCGGCGCGGCACTGGCTGCGGCACTGCTGGCCAGAGCGCACGCTGCCGTAGGCGACCACCGTGCCGCACTCTCGGCGCTCGATGCCGCCATCGAGCAAACCGACCGCCTCGATCCAACCGAAGCCATCCGATCAGCGTTCGGCTACGACCATGCACAACTCGCATTTCACCGAGGCAACACACTGACCGCGCTCGGGCTGCACACCATGGCCAGGCAAGAACACCAACGCGCTCTCACCCTGTACCCGGCCGACGACTACCTCGACCGCACCCTGATCGAGCTCGACCACGCCGAGAGCCTCATCCACAGCGGCGAGCCCACGCACGCCCTCCACATGGTCACTGCCGTCATCAGGTCTCTCACCACGCAGCGGTCAGCCGGACTGATCACCGACAGGTTCGGCCGGGTCCTGTATCTTGTCCCAGCAGCAGCAAGATCCCACACCGCATACCGTGAAGCCAGCCAGCTGCTGCGCGAACGCACCACCGCAGGAGCGCGCTTATGATCGAGGTCAGGTACACGACGAGCGACGACGCCGAAACGATCGCCTTGCTGCTCAACGAGGTCGACCGGTACTACGGCGCAACCGAACTCGAGCCGCTCGACACCCGCATCGCGCAGATCCACGACTTCGTCTTCACCGGCCATGCCAGGCCGACGGTGCTGCTCGCTCACGTCGATGGGAAACCGGCAGGGTTCGCCAGCTGCTCATTGCTGTGGCCTGCTGCGGTGACCACCCGCTCGATGTACCTCAAGGAGCTGTTCGTCGTCGAAGGCGCGCGGCGGCGCGGAGTAGCCAGAGCGCTGATCGACCATGTCATCGCGGCAGCACGCCGCGCCGGATGCAGCCGAGTCGAATGGACGGCGGACGCTGACAACCCCGCCGCCCTCGAGTTCTACCGGGCCATCGGCGTAGAGATAAACGAGTCGAAGGTGTTCTACCGGCTGCCGTTGAGCTAGCCCGTATCGATTCGTCAACCGCGAACCCGCTCGACTCGCCCGGCACTGCTATTGATCATGTGTTGCCATGACCCTCGGTTAGGGGCCATCGGCCCAGCAGCTACTTCATGCAGTTGAGGTTCGCCCGTCAAGCCCACGACAGTGGCCTCGACGTGTCACCGGACGTCAGCGGCACAAGGCCAACAGCCGAAGCATGACACCCAGATGGCCTGCAGGACGGCCGATGCGGCCGGTCAGCCGGCGCCGGTGAAACCTCTCGGCCGCGTGCCCAGCTCCGCCCGGGAGCAATGCCGTGCGGTGACAGCACCTGAGGATGTTCTGACTGCCTTCGGCCCGCCCTCTGGTGTCCCGAAAGGGCCCAGAGGGCGGGCAAGCACCGCGGGTCCGCGCGGCCCGTCGGCTCGAGGTGGTGCGCCGTGCAGTCGCTTACGCGTCGGGCGAGGTCAACCTCGGTCAGTGCGTCGGGGTCGGCACATGGCAGACCTCGATGCGCAGGCCGGAGGGACAAGCGACGAACACGGCGAAGTACCCGGGCGCGTACTCGAGGTACTCGCGCGGCTCGTGGACGACCGTCCAGCCTCCGGCCACGACCGCCTTGTGGACGTCGAGCACCGTCTGCTGGTCGGCGACGGCGAAAGCAGCGTGCTGAAGACCCGGCCGGCCATGGGTGTGCGGGGTGAGGTCGTCGCCTTCGGGTCGATAGAGCAGAATCTCCGGACTCGGTCCGGTCCACGTGCGCAGCCGCTCGGAGCTGTGGGCCGGGCTGTAGCCCAGAGGCGCCAGAAGGGCGTCGAAGAACGCCCCCGACTTGTTCAGGTCGACGGCGGTCAGGGCGAGGTGGTGCAGGGTCGTGGACATGTCTGCCTCATTCGTTCGGATGGGATCGGCTCATTGTGCTGGTCATGCTGCGGTGTAGCCGTGCGGCTCGACGAGCGCCCGAAGACGGGTCAGCGCCGCGTGCGGGGTGGGCGCCCCGACTCCGACTGACAGGCCGGCGTCGGGTTCGAACAGGGCGTCGGCTACCTCGGCGGCGTTGATGTGCCAGCCGAGGACGTTGGTTGCGCCGCGGAAGTCTGCCGCCACCTGCGCCTGCTTCGCGAAAGTGACCTGAGCTCGCCTCGCGGGAGGGGTGTAGCAGCAGGCGATGCAAGTCGCGTTGTACGCCGCGGCTGCGTCGTTGCGGGCCTGGTCGCTGACCGGCCGCCCGAGACCGGCCAAGATGTGGCAGACCCGCGGGTCGATCCCGGTGATCGCCTGCACCGAGTGCGCGATCAGTCCCCCACCGGGCCGCACGGCGATGTCCAGCGCCTGCCAGACGCCGCCGTCGAGACGCAGTTCAGCGTGCAGGACGCCGTGGACCACGCCGAGCGCAGTGGCGATACGTTCGGCGTGTCCAGGCAGATCAGGTAGAGCGTCGATGATCTTCGGGTGTACCGGCGGTGACACCATGACCCGGTCGACGAAGGGGTGGACCTGGGTCGAGGTCAGCTTCTCATGAACCACGAGACTGATCACCCGACCGGCGCCCATCGTGATCTCGGCGCCGATCTCCAGGCCTTCGGCCCCGCCTGCGTAGCGCATGGCGATGATGTTGGAGGTTGCCGGGACGTTGCCCATTCGCAGCAGGATCCGGTAGTAGGCCAGGTTATCGGCCGGGCTCAGGTCGTCGCGGTAGCGGTAGACCCCCAGCGAGCTGGTTCCCGTCGCGGGTTTGAGGACCGGCCGCGGTCCGTAGGCCGTGATCGCGTTGTCGATCAGTTGCGGGCTGAGGCTGCCGTAGAAGTAGTCGGGCACCGGCACGCCGTCCGCGGTGAGCCGGTCGTAGGTGGTTGCCTTGTCGACGGCGATGCATCGGCTGGCAGCGAGCGGGCGGTACGCGATGTCGTCGTTGAGGATCTGCAGCGACGTGTTCCAGTAGTCATCCAAGCAGGTCGCAGTCGTCAGCGGCAGCCCTTCGCCCGCTGCGGCGACGTGGTCCAGTGCATCATCTTGTAGGGCGCTGCTGCCTGACTCCAGGGCCAGCAGGACCGATACGGGGATCTGCCGGATGACAGCGCCGCCGGACAGCAGGTCGGACAGCGTGGCGGCATCGGTGTTGACAGGTCCGTAGATGCCGTAGACGGGGCTGGTGCCGCCCGGACGCTCGGCGGTCATGTCGCGGGAGGTTCCGGCCATGTGCGTCATACCTCGTTTCTGGTCGAGTGCGCGGTAACGTCGCGGGATGGGTGGCGGCGACGGTCAGCAGCTGGCCGGCATGGTGCGGCAGCGGCTGCGGGAGCTGGCGCAGCCGGAGATAGTCGATGGCATCGTCGAGTCGCGCAGCCCGGGCAAGCAGGTGCTGGGCATCCGCATCCCGCCGTTGCGTCAAGCCGTCCGGCAGAGCTCGAAAGCCGAAGGCGGCAGCGGCGCGGTCGCTGCCGCCGATGTGCTGTGGCACGGCCAGTCGCACGAGGAGGAGCTGGCCGCGTGCATGCTGCTGCGACTTTCGGGCCAGCGGCTGACCAGCGAGGTTGTCGCGTCGTGGGCGCCGCTGCTGGACAACTGGCTCTGCGTCGACGAACTCGGTGGCTGCGTCGGCGAAGCTCTGCTCGACCCGACGCTGACACTGGGCGAGTTGGGGTGGCTGGCTGTGTCTTCGTCGCAGTGGCAGCGGCGGCTTTACGTCGTGGGTCTCATCAAACCTGTACGTGACGGACTTGATCCGCGGCAGGTGCCGCACGTCGCCGAGCTGCTGGCCGACCGCACGGCCATGGTCCGGAAGGCGTGTGTGTGGCTGCTCAGCGACACGGTCAAGCGTCGGCCGAGTGCTGGCCCGCAGTTCCGGCAGCTGCTGCCCGAGCGGGCTCCCGCAGCGCTGACCCGGCTGGTCCGCTAGCAGCGCGGAAGCGTCCGGCCTCATGACGGCACCGCAGCCGTGACCGGGACGGGCGGTTGCGCCGCGGCACTGGGGCGGGTGGGACGGCGGTAGCCCAGCAGGGTCAGCAGCGGACCGGTGGCCGCCGTGGTCACCAACGTCATCACCACGAAGACCGCGAAGACGTCTGAGCCAATGACTCCTGCGGCCAGGCCGGTGTTGAGCACCAGCAGTTCGGTCATGCCCCGGCAGTTCATCGCGACTCCGATCGCCGCGCTCTCACGCCAGGACAGGCCGACTGCGCGGCTCACCGCGGTCCCGGAGATCAGCTTGCTCAGCGCAGCGACGGCGAGCACCGCGGCGCAGAGACTGATGGCCGCGTTGCCTGACAGCAGCCCCAGGTCGGTGCGTAAGCCGACTGCGGTGAAGAACAGCGGCAGCAGCAGCCACTCGGTCAAGCCGCTGGCCATCGTCGTGACCTGCTGCACCGCGATGGCACCGCGCGGCACAGCCAGACCGAAGAGGAACGCACCGAAGATGGCGTGCAAGCCCAGGTGTTCGGTCGCGGCCGCGCTCAGCAGCAGCCCGGCCAGCAACGCGGCGGGACCGAGAATCCCGCCGCCGGCGTAACGGCCGGCGGCGTAGGCCATCAGCGGCCGGGCCAGCCACCAGACCGCCGCGGCGAACACCGCGGCACCCGCCAGACGGGTCATCGTCTGGGCGAGAGAGCCGCGTTCGACCAGGCACATGGTGACTGCCAGCAGGCACCAAAGGGTGGCATCGCCGACCGCGGCCGAACCAGTCGCCAGCGTTCCGACTTTGCTGGTCAGCATTCGGCGTTCGGCGAGGATGTGCGCCAGCACCGGTAGGGCGGTGGCGCTCAACGCCGCGCCGAGAAACAGCGCGTACGGCAGCCCGCCGACCGCCGGCGGTCGGTACGGCTCCAGCAGCAGCACCGCGGTGAGGACTCCACACACGAACGGAACGGCGATCATCGCGTGGCCGATGGCGACGGCCTGGGACACGCTGCCAGCAGCAGAGTGCCCGGCCATCTGCTGGCTGACGACGAACACGAACAAGATCACGCCCAGCTGGGCGAGCAGGTCGACGGCCCGGACACTAGCCGGATGCCTCAGGAAGTCCGCGGCGCCGGGTGCCAGCACCCCCAGCAGCGACGGCCCGAGCATCAGCCCCACCGCGGCCTGGCCGATGACGCATGGCTGGTGCAGCCGCACAGCCAGCGCTCCCCCGGCATGGGCGGCGGCGACCACGATGACGATGGTGGCCAGGACCCGGCCGAGGTCGCCGGCGTGGGCCGCCGCCTGGGCATCGGATGCCGACGCTTCTGCGGCGCCGACGGCGGCCAGCACCGCCGCGGCGACCGCAGCCGGGATGATCACCGCTGCCATGTAGATCCACGTCAGTCGGCTTCTCGGAGGACTCACTGCTGCTCCAGGATGTGGGCTGCGGCATCGATGACCACGGCAGGCTGGGCGGTGCAGAGCCGGACGGTCGACTGGTCGGTGCCGAAGACAACTCCGGGCAGGCCGATGATTCCCGCAGCACGCAGCGTCGCCCCGGCGTCGGCTTCACGTTCAGCGCTGATCAGTAGGTGTGTGCCAGCATCGGCTTCCACACAACGAAGAGCTGTTGATCTGCTGACTGCTGTCTGCAGCCGAAGTCGGTGGCTGTCGACCTGATGTTTCCTGGCGCCAAGTTCAGCCTGGATCGTCGGGCTGGTGAGCACGCCGAGTGCCACCTGCTGGCTGAGCTGGCTGGCCGACATCGACATGTGGGTCTTGACCGCCTCAACGGCTTTGATCAGCGCCGCCGACGGTGAGGCCAGGCATCCGATCCTGATCCCGGGTAGGCGCAGCAGCTTGGACAGGCTGAACACCACGATGTCGCGCTCAGTGGCGGGAGCACCCGGATGGGAGGTGATCAGCGGAGCACTGTGGGAGACGTCCCAGATGGTCCAACCCCCACCAGGCCGCACGTCCTGACGGCCGACAAGGACCCCTGTCGGGTTGTGCGGGCTGCAGATCACACGTACCTGGCCGTGCCCCACGCCGGGAATCGGACCGGGCACGTCATAGTGGTCAACGTGCAGGCCAGCCAGCACGGCGAGCTGGTCGAAACCTGGAAAGCCCGGCCGCGGCGCGATGACCGTGTCGCCCGGATCGGCGGCGCACAGCAGCGCCAGGTGCAGCGCCTCGCTTCCCCCGGCCGTGATCACGACCTGGGCGGCGCTCAGACCAAGCATCCGCCCGACCGCCTCCCGCAGCGGCTGCTCGCCTGCCACTGGTCCGTAGAAGGCAGCTTGCTCGGCGGTGGCGTTCAGCCCGGCAAGGACCAGGCGGGCCGTCTCCAGTGGCGGGGAGTTGTCCCCGCGCAGGTCCAGCGAACCGTCAGGCACGGGGAAGGAATCGTAGGTCCAGGTCACCACGGATCTGCAGCGGTCGCTGACCGCGGGCCCGCTCATGGCTGTTCCGCGCTGCGCCAGCACGCCAGCAGGTCGTCTGCACGGTAGGAGTCCACAGATGCAGCGACGGTGGCCAGCCACATGGCTGCCCGGTCGACGTCCAACCCGGCGGCGTCAGCGAATGCCCGCAACGCCTGCTCCTCCACCGGGGTCAGGTTGAGAGCACCGCAGACCCGCGCCAGCAGCGGCAGCACCGGCCAGCCCGACACGACCGACAACTCACCGCGCAGAGCCAGCAACGCGTCGACGTCGGCCAGGCGGCCCGCGCCCAGCAGGCGGTGCCGGACCAGCATCAGCTCGCTTGAGAGGTTGCCGCCCCCGCGGCCAAGGCCCAGCAGCGAGCAGTCCAGGAAGGTGGCGCCTGCGCCAGCTGCGGCCAGGCTGTTGGCGTACGCCAGGCTCAGCGGATCGTGCGCGTGGAAGCCGATCTGGGCCCCAGTAACCTTCTTGATCCGCTCGATGCGGTCGGCGACCTCTTCAGGTGCCATACCGCCGCATGTGTCGGCGATGTACAGCACGTCCGGGCTGATCTTGTCGCTGATTCGCGCGGCGTGGTCGACGAGTTCGCCGGGTTCGTAGCGTGAGGCCATGGCGATGTTCACGCTGACGGTGAGGCCGACGCGGCTGGCCGCCGCGGCCAGCTGGGCGATGTCGGCGAACCAGTCCGGGTGGTAGACCAGCCGGACCATGTTCAGGCCGGCGTCAGCGTACGGCTGGAGGTCAGGTGGCTGGCTCAGCGCCGTCGGGTGGATCATCGCCGCCAGCAGGGCGCTGCTCGCCCGTGCCTGGGCGACGTGTCCGATGGTCAGGTGCGCGGCCGCACCGGCGTACGGGGCGCCGTGCTCGGCGGGCACTCCCCCGATGTAGCCCAGCTCGACGACATCGACGCCGCAGACTCCGGCGACGGCCGCCACGCGAGAGAACATGTGATCAGGCCAGTCGAAGCCGACTTCAAAGCCGCCGTCGCGCAAGGTGACGTCGATGATGCTGGCCGCCCGTCCGGCCGCCGTCTCGGGCTGGTCGAGGGTGAAGTGGTCACGCATCGTCGCCTGCCAGGGTCCGGGCGACCGCCGCCGCAGCTGCCGCAGGCTCCAGGCCCGCCCGGGCCGGGCAAATCCGGAAGAACCCGGGGGCGCCGAAGCCAGCGCCGCCGGTCACACGGGCTAGCACCCCTGACCTGTCGTGTTCAGCGACAGGGCGGGCTTCGGGCACGCGGCACCACAAGTAGAGCCCACCGGATGAAACGACGTCGATCTCCCACCGGGCCAGCGCAGCTGCCAACGCCAACCTTGAGGCTGACGCCCGTCCACGGACTGCCGTGAGCCAATGCCGGGCGGCAGGGCTTTCGATCAGAGTGTGCACTGCCCGTTGAGCCACTGTGCTGGTACAGGAGGCGTACGTCGACCGGTACAGGGTCAGGTCCCGGACCAGCTGCGGGGCGGCGGCCAGGAACCCCACCCGCAGACCGGCGACCGCCAGCCACTTGGAGCACGAGTCGACCACGACATGCCGGTCCGGGTCGAAGGCGGGAGCGTGAACCGCGAGTCCGGGCTGGTCGCTGAACGTCCGATACACCTCGTCGGACACCACGCCGAGCCCGCACTCGACGGCGATGCCGATCAGCGCGTCCATGGTCGGCTGATCGACCCCGACACCCGTCGGGTTGTGCGGGTAGTTCAGCACCAGCAGCGCGGGTTTCCTGCTCGCCGAGGTGATGACGTCACGGAGTGCCTCCGGGTCGGCGGCCACCGCGACCGGGTCGTAGCCGACCCGGGTGCGCCCGATCGCGTCCAGCCACAGGCCGTAGGGCTCCCATCCGGGCTGAGGCACCAGCACCGACCCGTGCGGCCGCTGGTGCAGCAGGTAGCGGATCGCCAACCACGCGGCTTCCTTGCCGCCGCCAGTGACCAACACGCCGAGGTCGTCTCGCCGGCCCTCGGCGAGGGTGTCCAGGTACGTCGCCCGCAGCCCCGCGTCGCCAGCGGGATCGGCGTATCCGAAGTCGCTGATCCGGGCCACGGCGCTGCCCAGCTCCTCGCGGACTTCGGTGGGCAGGCTGTAGCGCGCCTCACCGACGCTGAGGTCCAGCATCGGTGAGGCGTCGAAGGTGTGTGCGTACGCCGAGCCGGGCGCCGACAGCGCTTGCAGCGTCCGCCCGATCGCCGTGTCGCTCATGACGACGACAGCACCGGAAGCCGGCGGCCGGTGGCGGTGGGCAGGGCGTTGTACGCGCCCATGTGCCGGGCCCGCGGCGAGCCGTCGAGCCAGGCCGGTGCGTCGACGCCGCCGACCTGCGCGTCCAGCCGGGCGCACATCTTCAGGTAGAGCCGGCGCTGGTGGTCGGCGAAGAAGTGCGCCATCAGCTCGCTGTAGATCAGCTTGCCGTCGGTGGTCAGCCGCAGCACCCCGTCGGCGACGGTGGCGTACCCGTTGTCGACGATCTGGTCGATCCGCGGCTGGTAGACCTCCGCCAACCCGAGGCCGTCGAGGTCGGCCATGGTGAACGTGAGCCGCTTCGGGAAGAACACTAGGCCCTTCTCGTAGGCGTGCCCAGGCGACGAGCACACGATCGGCAGCCGTCCAGATGCCGCCTTCTTGGCGTAGTCGCGCTCGTTGGCCTCGTTGTACCAGGCCAGGCCGCGGATGAACGAGTACGCGCCCGCGCCGACCCCGACGCACTCGTCGTTGTAGCCGCCGTAGAGCGTGGAGAACATGTACCTGGTGGGCGGTGCGTCCGGCGATCCGAAGCAGTACATGTTCTGCTCGGCCATACCGTCTCGCTGCAGCTGCGCGCGAGCCTCGTGAAACATGCGCGAGCGTTCATCGAGCACCGCCGGCTGCGGCAGCTCACCGGATCTGATGCGGTCCTGCCACCCCGGCAATGTCATCACGTAGTCGACCGGGTAGATCGACACACTGCCGATACCCGACCTCGCCGCCAGCGACGCGTCCACGCACGCCGCGTCGAAGTCCTGGCCCGGGAACCCGACCATCATGTCCAGGTTCGTGTTCGTGAAGTGCTTGTTGGCACCCTCGATTGCCGCGTAGACCTGGTCCAGCGTCGCGGTGATGTTCACCATCTCGCGGGTGGCGGGATGGAACGACTGCACACCGAAGCTGACCCGCGTGACGCCAAGCTGCGCCAGCAACGCGAACTTGGCATCGTCGACGCTCTTGGCCTCGAACTCGAAGGAGATCTCCGCGTCCGGCTTGAGCGTGAACGCCTCACGGATCACCGCGAACAGGGCGACCAGCTGCTCGTGGTCGAGCACCGACGGCGTGCCGCCGCCGATGTAGACCGCGTCGAGTTCCCAGCTGGCCATCCGTCGTGTGGAGCCCAGCGTCCGCAGTTCGACGTGAAGCGCCTGAAGGTAGGCGCTGATGCGCTCGGCGTTGCCGACCGACTTCACGAACGGGCAGAACGTGCAGATCGTGTCGCAGAACGGGATGTGGACGTACAGGGCGCGCAGCCCCGCTGCCGGGGCGTCGTCAGCCGACAGGAATGAGGACACCATCCCGACGTGGTCGGCGCGGTAGTTCAAATCGAAGAATGGGTAGGAGAAAGACTCAAACCGAAGCATGCCGACTCCCGACTAATGTCGATCAATGGTTGAGTGATTGTGTGATCAAATGGCGGCCTGCCGGAGGCAGTCTCCGGCAGGCCGCCTCCGGCTCACGCGCCGCCCGCGACCCACTTCGTCATGAAAATCACCGCCTTTCTGCACGCGTATGCACGGCGAGAATCGCCGTGGTCTTGGCTTCCTCGGCAACCGTCTTGGGCACTCGCCTTGATCACCTGAGACGTGCCGATTGACACTCATCCTGGACGCATGCAGAAGCCGCGCATAAGCCCAGCGTGGGGGTCCAGGGTGGACCCCCACGCTGGCGGCCCGCGACGGACCGGAACGATGATCTGGGCGGACGCGACCTAGACATCTGCGGACGCGAGGATCTGGGCCCGACATCGGCCAGTAACAGACGGCGCCTGGGTGCCACCGTAAGTAGTCAACCGGGAACTGGTGACGGTGATCCAGCCGTGTGTGTCCCACGCCAACCGACCGCACGTCCGATGTTGCTCCTAGGATCGTTGGATGCGGATCAACCCGGGCGTCGAGCTACGCGAGACAGGCGGACACCCCGAGCTCACGTTCACCAAGCACGTTGACGGCCCGACCGCCACGGAAACCCGATATGGCGACCGCTTGGAACTGGCGCTGGCCCACGCACGGGCTGTCTCTGACGCCGACCTGGTATGCGCAGAGCCCGAATGGGTAACCGAACAGATCGTCGAACGGTTCGCGGCCAAGCCCGTAACCTGCTACCTCGACGACATCCGCCCCGAGCGGATACCGCTGCAAGCAGGGAAAAGCGACGAGCATCGGGAGCCCCGGATCCTGTTCCGGTTGAGCGTCCGTGCGACGGGCGCGGCATCCGCGGCGCGTATGAACATGTCCCCCAGCCCGGAAGGCGTCCTGCTTCACGCCGACGTCGTGGTCAGCGAAGCAGAACTCGCCGGCGTGATGAACGCTGACTGGCTCGGCCAAGCCGTCGATGCCTTCACCAAGAACCTGGCTCGAGCGATCGAGGCAGCCGACAAAGAGATCGAACAACATCGCCGGCAGATGCGAGATGCGGTTCTCAGCGCTCTCACGCTGCGCTTTCGCAGTGTGAAGGCGCTACACGAGGCTGCGGCCTCGATCGGCATCCCCATCGGGCCTCGCACCGCGCCCGAGCGGATACCACTCCAGCCCCGCAAGCTCACCATTCTCTCAGTCGAAGCCGCCGCAGCCCGCGGGCAGCAGCAATGGCGCCTCGACGAGGCGATCGCCGAAGACATCACCACCACCATCATGGCCTTCTCCTCGGCCCTGGAGCGGCTGCCGCTGTCCGCTGCCAAACTTTTACGCGAGGATGAGGAGACGATCCGCGACATTCTGCTGTTCATCCTCAACGCCAACTACCAGGGTGGTGTCACCGCCGAGACCTTCCGCGGCAGAGGCAAGACCGACCTGCTTCTACGGTGGAAGGACCGGGACGCGTTCATCGGCGAGTGCAAGTTCTGGGAAGGCAGCAAACGTTTCACCGAGGCCGTGACGCAGCTGCTTGGATACACGGTCTGGCGCGACACCCGTGCCGCGCTGGTCCTCTTCCTGCGAGACGTAGCCGACACGGGAGCTGCGATCGCCAAAGCCGCGGAATCGATCACCGGACACCCCCGGTTCGTCAGCGCGCTGGCCCTGGACGAGGATCCGCTGCGACGCCAGGACTTCATCATGAGCGCCGCAGGCGACAGCGAGCGGTTCCTTCGGCTGTCGTTGCTACCCGTAGTAATCACGAAACCCCATGCGCGGTGACGTCGGTGTGTGGTGTTCGTGCCCACGCGAGCTGGCCTTGTTCCTTGCCCGACCGGCCCCGGCCGGGCTTTGGCCGCGCACGTGCCCGCCGCCGGGCCAGCGCGCGTCACCGGATCTTGAAATGGGTCATGCCGAGGGGGTGGGTCGCCGCGTCGAACACGTCGACGGTGTGGTTCTCGAACCGCTCACGCGTCTGAGCCTCGAAGGCTTCCAACCGCCGAGCCGACTGGCCGCCTTTGTGGATCGACACCGCGATGCGTCGGGGCGGTCCGCTGTTGACGGCGTCGATGATGTGCTGGTCCTGGTCGCTGAAGCTGGTGCCGAAGACGACGATGTCGCTGGCATCGACGGTGAGCTCGCGCAGGGCGAAGGATAGGTAGTCGCTGCGGCTGATGACGTGCTGCTTGTCCCCGGTGGTGCCTTCGCTGACGAGCAGTGCCCGCCGTTGCGGGTGGGCGAGGTAGCGCGGTTCCAGGTCGAGCAGGTTATGGCCGTACTGCCGCGCCCATTTGCCGGTTTTGCCGGTGCGGTCGTCGTACCACAGGTGCAGGCCGCCGTGCAGGTACAACAACTGGGTCCGACTGCCCGGGTCCATCATGTTGGTCAGGTTGAAGGTCAGCTCCCCGCCGTGGCCGGCGTCGCGCCCGAAGCAATCCGTGAAGCGGTCCTGCCTCTGGCTGACCTGCAGGCTCCAGTAGGCGAGCAGGTCATAGTTGGTGGTGAACACCCTGTCGTAACGCAACAGCTCGGCGGCGATGTCCATGAAAGTCTGGCCGGGGATCTCGTCGTATCGCACGTGGGTGCGGTGGACGGCGTCGAACAGCGCGTTGCGGATGCCGGCGTACTCGGCATCGATGGAGCTCTGCTGAGCTTGAATCGCGCCCAGTGCGGCGTTGACCCGTCGTGCGCTGTCCAGGCGCTCGAGGACCAGCTCGAAGTTGGCAGTCTCGAACTCCGCGAACAGCTTCTGCGCCGCAGCCGTCAGGTCGGCCTTCTCGTAGAGGCTGGCGTACGAGTAGTCCGAGCAGATGTTGATCGAGGCCCCGTTGCCGAGCAGCAGGGTGCCCCAGCCGCCCTCGAGTTCATCGAAGTGCTTCAGAGCGGTGGCCATAATTTCTCCCCCAAGGTCGTTGCCATTGTGGTTACGTCAACGCGCGAGGCACGGCGCAGGTCACCGTGACGTGAGCTCAGCGGTGGCAGGTTGGCGGCGCGGACCTGCCCCACGCTCGCGGATGCGCAGGTCCTGCCCATTCTTGCCGGCAGGACTGCCCCTGCCGATCAAAAGGGGCAGCGGGCCTGCACGTGTGGGCCCGACAGCGGCAGCGGCCGCGACACCGGTAACCCCGACGGCCAGGCGCACCACCCGGAGGGCGAGAGCAGATCGTGTGGGCATTGAGCCGCTGACTAGGTAAAGCTGGCCTGCCACATTCCACCCGCTGACGAACAACGGTGGACCCGCGGCGGGCACCCCTTAGGCTTGGGAGTCCTGAGGCGTCACCGCTGCGAGTCTGGCACCAGTGTCAGCGACTGATCCCGTCCACGGGGACGTGCCGGTCACAGCCGGTCAACCCGCCAATCGCGAAGGCCCTCCATCGAGGTCCATCTCTGGCCAGCAACCAAGGTGCTGCTACGACGCGGCGTCGGTGAGCCCGCTCCGGGGGTAGACGTTTACCAGCGCGGTCCCCACCCAGGATCGCCCTGACAAGTCCGCGGATTCAGCTTCAGCCGGGCTCGCCTCGCGTCACCACGATCAGAGTGGGCCCGGCAGCCAACTGACCTCCCCGCTCGGTTTGATGAACGCGAGACGGATCTGCAGTTCACGCAGACTGTTCGCGGTCCGCTCGTGCAGCAGTCGGTAGGTGCGCATGTCGGGCAGGCCGATAGCGATCTCGTACGTCGGGTGCGCGTCTCGGGTTAGCAGCGCCTTGAGTAGGGCGTGGGAATACCACTGCCGGGCCTGCCCAGCAGGACGGGTTGGTTTCACCTCGTACGCGCGACTCGGATCGGAATAGGACGTGCTCGGATATCCTTTTACCTCGACCGCGAGGATGCGCCCGTCCCTGCTGGCGACGACATCAATGCCTTGCTCCCGCGACGCCGTGTCGGCCGTGCGTTCGATACGCCACCCTTCGCGCATGAGGTAAGCCACCAGCAGGGATTGCGTCACAGCCTCGGTCTGATCCTCGGCGATCGGCATGGCGGCATCAGCGGGAGCGACCGCGCGGCCGATCGTGACCGGCGACCCGAGGTTTCGTCGTTGCACATGACCGCGCACGAACACGACGAGTTCGGCGGTCAGGCTCACCCCCTGCGGCGCTACGACCCAACCCGCCGCCTGCCATGCCTGAGCCTGCACCCGCGTCGGGTTGGTCGTGTTGCCCCACCAGGTGCGGTCCTGGCGCGCGTTCGGGGGCAGCGGCCCCACTATCTGCTCCAGGGCGGTGAAGGACATCCTGACCTCATGCGTGTCGGCAGGCTGGCCGTTGAGGTGTGCCGTCAGTGCCTCGTACTTGCTCATCGCCAGTCGTCCTCGGGTGCTGCCGTGGTTCGCGTCCGGCGCGTAGGGGGTTCACAGCGCAAGCGCTCGGAGTCTAGCGATCGGCCCCGATGCGTACGGGCGCGAGGGTGCGGAGTCCGAAACGGCCCTCCAGGTGGTTGGCGCGGCCACGGCGACCAACCACCCCACTTCTACGTAGTCAGCGGACAGTGGCCCCACGCGACCCTTCACCCCGACGCCCCACCTGGCGCCCACTACGCACAAGAGATCGCTCGTCGCCTGGCCGGCGCCATGGCCAGTCGTCCCACCAGCGCACGTGCACTCGCGCATCGCGCAGGCATCAGCGACCCCATCATCGGCCGCATCCTCAACGGCGACGGGTCAACCGACACCGGCACGATCGCCCGCCTCGAGGTCGCGCTCAACACCCAGCTAATCCCCGAGGGCCTCTATCGCGAGCTTCGACTCTCAGCCGAGGATTGGGGGCAGGCGTCACATTCTGAAGAGATCTCGTCGTCAGGGACGTTCTTGCATCCCCGGCGAACCGAACGCCTGCACTCGCGGCCTTGTTTCTCAACACGGCGGCGCTGTTGTCCCGTCCGATAGACCCCCGCCCAGTGGGCGCTTCCACCGGGGTCGACGTCGGAGGACTCGATCCGGTAGTAGTCCTTGATGCGGCCGGCGGCTTCCGCTTTAGACAGGTAGGACCGTCCTTCCTGCATGTCGGTGACCCTCACCATGCTCTTCTTACCGTCCGCCCAACGCACGAGGTAGGACGCGGCGTGATGTGATGCATACGCTGAGGACTCGTGCCAGCCTGGCTGCTGACGGCTTCGTTGATGACGCCCAGCAGCGATGGTGGCAGGCCTCGGTGATTGGGGTGGCTCACGATTAACAGCGCATGAACTGCCCGCCGCCGAGGACGATGTGGCGTGGCGCCGCGCCCAGCCAGACCTGCGGCTGCAGACCAAGGAGCCGTGACAGATGACGACCCGGGGTGCGGTGGGTTGGCCGGCCCGGAGTCCGTTGTAGACTGACTGCCCGGCAGTTCGGAGATCATGATGACCAGCGACCGCCGCCGTGAGGCCGGACGCCGCGCCCACCAGGGCGCCCCCGCTCCGCAGATGGAGATCCTTCCGCCGCTCAGGGAATGGGCTCATGCGAATGACTGCCGGTTGTGGGAACAGACCGCAGCCCAGCACGGCCCTCTGATCGCGATCACCATCAGCTCAGGCGACGACTGGTGGGAGCTGGACGACCTGGCCCGTGACGTTGCCGGAGCGCTGCAGGACCGGCCGCCTGCGGAGCGTGGCCTGTGGGTGCGTCACGGCAGGTTCACCGTGATCCCGCGGGAGCACCTGGACGGCATCGTGGCGGCGCTGGCTGGTGTCGGCTCCCTGTCGCGTCTGACGGTCCGCGCGGTGCCCGACGCGGCGAACTGCACGCACGCGAGCTGTCGCCGCCGCCGTGGTCAGCCGCCGCTGCCAGCTCAGGCGATTACTCGCCCATCCTCCGTGCGCCCGGCGTCATCGCTGGTTCCGACGTTGAGCCTGGCTGAGGTAATGGACCAGCACCGACTGCTCAACATCAACGGAATGGGCGTCTCCGACGCGCGGAACAAAACCATGCGGCAGCGTCACGAGGAGATCGCCACTGGGCGCGACGAGCTGGCCTCTCGCGAGGACAGGGTGATGGAGACCGCGGCCTGGCTGGCCGACAACATCGGGCCGGTCCAAACGCCCAACTACAGCAGCTACAGGCTGAAGCACCTGCTGGAGAGGTCACCAGGCGGCTGGTACGTCACCAATGGCGAGTTCTTCGCCGCCGCGCTGATCGTCGGCTACCCGCACAGGAACGACGGCCCGGACATGTTGTTCGGGATGAGCGCCCTGGACATCAGGCGGCTTGATGGAGAAGCCCGGTAGCGGCAACATGATCAATGCTGGAGCCCGCCTGCAGACGGCGCGACCGTCGCAGGGCGTATGGCTCGTGTGGTCCGTCGCCATCGACAGCCTGGCGCATGGCCCGGAGGACATCGCCGACTTCGAGACCGACGCCTTGGCAGGGTTCGTGCTGGCCCGCGCCTCGGCCGGGCTGGCCGACGCGGCGATCCGCGGCGATGTCGGGCATCTGGAGCAGGTGCGGACCTGGTTCGGGCGGCCGCTGTAGGAGATGGAGCCTGCCCACGCAGACGCGAACTTCGGCCGGGTGCTGCGCGAAACGGCGAAGGACACCCGTAGCCCGACCGGCGGCGGCGGTGACAAGGGCTCGCCACTTACAGCCTAACCGGCGGCCTGCTCGGCTCGGGCTCGTAGATCTTCTTCGGTCCACTCCCAGCGAACGGCCAGGACCCGCGCACCGCGGTAGGTCGGCACCACAAACGGGGGTACGCCGTAGCAGCGAGCGAGGGCAGCGGCGTGCTCGCCGATGTCGAGCCCGGGGCGCGTGGTGATCAGCGTAAGGGATCGGGGAATGCCACGGGCCATGTGCCGATCGTGGCACCGTTGCCGCTTCCACGAAAGCACTCAGCATGAGGCTGTGGATAACCATCGCCCGCGGTCTCGGGCCTCGGTGTCAGGTTCCGCGAGCCTGCCAGAATCACTCACATGCGGCTACACAGCGACGAACCACCCGACGACGAATCCACCGGCGCCGAGCACGCGTTGTTCTTCTCCCAGATTTGGGCCGAAGCTGTGCTGCGCCACGCGGCCCGCAGCAACCAGATCGGACGGGATCACCATGAGCGGCTACGCGCCGAGGATCACGACTTGTCCTGGACCGACCCCGAGTTGCCGCGGGTGTTTCGCGACTGGTGGGCCGAACAACATGAGCTGGTGTGGGCCTCGTACCAACTCGAACGGTGGCAGGCGCGATTGGCAACCGAACGTGGCGAGGCGTCCATCGAGCAGGACGATCAGCTCAAGTTGCTGCGCAACGCTCTCGAACACCTTGATGAAGCCCGGTTCGAGGGCAGTGCGGCTTATCCGGCCAAGCCCTCAGACTCCCTGGCGAAGCTACCCACCGGCTCGTTGCATGTTGCTCTCGGCGGCGGCACCGCCTTCACCATCGACATCGAGAGGCTTGTCGACCGTGCCCGCAGCGCCTTGACCCGCATCGAGCGGGAACACACCGCGGAACTCGACCGACGTGAACAGGCCGCCGCCGAGTGGTATCTGGAATCGCAGTGGCGCGGCTGACAGCGCCTGAAACTCACGGTCCCGATCCCCGCAGTTACACCTACCGCCTTTGCGACGACGGCGCCGCCGGCCGGTTGCAGATCCTGGAGTTCAGGGTGCGGGTCGGGGCGGTGGTTCGCATGGTCGATGGCGCGGTGGTCCAGGCAACGCCCATCAACAACGCTGGGGTTTGGCTGATACAACCCCTGGCTGACCTTGTTCGCGAGTGCGCCGCCGCCACCAACGACCGATTCCACGGAGCACCGGTGCGCTAGAGACTGACGGGAAGGAGCGCCCAGCGATGGCGGGTGCGGGCACCAGTTACGAGCGCGTCGTGGACGAGCACATGTTCCGCGCCGGAGTGGGGGAGAGCGGGTGGGCCGGCACGTTCCGCGTCCAGTTGTTCACCACGCCGGGCGCGCGTCCGGTGGTGGTGGCGACGCAGTACCCCGGGATCGAGGGCCAGAGCCTGACCAACGCCGCCGAGCACTACGCCGCCCTGGTGTGGGAGCGGCTGTGCCCGGATGAGCCGGAGCCGCCGATCTGGATCGAGTGTCAGTGGCTGGATGACCTCATGTTGTCCCCGGTGCGCACGGAGTTCGCCCACGTAAGTCGCTACCAGCTGACCGATCCGACCTGGGAGACGGTGACGCCGGAGGAGATCGACGCCCTCGTGGGTCATCCGGTCGATCTGAGACGGGGGGATGGGTACGTGGCGCCGCCGGAGCCCGTTCTGCCGGTCGGTGTCCACCAGGCATTCCCTGTCACCGATCTACCCCTGACGCGTCCGTTCCGGGCCGACTGCATGCTGGGTCGTCCGCGCCGTACATGGCTGGACCGGGCCTTCCGGCGGGAGGCGACGGGCACGTGGAGCCCGCGCTCCTGCTGCTACTACCACCGCGTCGACTGGGGGCTGGTCAACGAGATCGGTGTCCCGCTGGTGGAGGCCGCGCGCGCCGAAGGGCTGCGCGGGGACGACCTAACCGACGCCGTCTTCAACCGGGCCGAGGAAGCCGGCGCGAGCCGCACGGTCCTCTACGCCCTGCACAAGCTGCTGTGTGAGCCCATTGTCATCGGCCAGGGCGACGACGGCGCCTGGCACTACACCAACGGCCAGCACCGGTCCCAAGCGATGAAGGACGCCGGCGTGGCCCAGACCATCGTGGTGATCTACGCAGACGACGATGAGGCCGGTAACAACACCCTTACGAACACCCTCACTCAGCGCACGAGCCGAGACGGCTAAAGATCACCTATTCGGTGGCCGGTAACACGAGCGTTACGAAACTCCGTGGACCAGATCCGCCATCGCCTGTCCTGCTCACCCGGCAACCTGCCGGTGCTCCAGGACAACGGAGGACCGCCGGTAGACCCGGCGGCCCATCTCCGTGACGGCGACCGGGCCGGGTGCGATGTCGTGCGGGGTCGACAGCGTACAGGTCGGCGCTCAACACGCACAGGCCCGCGGCGCGGCCCGGGGCAAGGATGCCCTTCCCACCGCCGCAGGCCAGCTCGTCGTACAGGTCGAGCAGCTGTGCGGTGATACTAGGCTCGGTGATGCTGGTGACACCGTCGGCGGCCAGCGCGGCGGCGGCAGCGGTGATGGCGTGGCGCAGCTGCACCGTGGTGTAGTGCGGCACGACCGCCTGCAGCAGCGCGGTCGCGCCTTCGCGCAGCAAGCAGGCCGGCTCGCACTGGGGGTCGCGTTCGATGACGCCGCAGGCGGGCGCGGTCACGCTCGCCGTGATCCCGGCCATCCTCAGCGCGGCCGAAGTGCAGGTCACCGCATGGAGCGTGAAATCTGTCAGGATCACCGGCCGGTCCCCGGTGAGCGGGTCCAGGTCGTGGCGGGTCGGCGGGCGCTCCAGGCGCAGCTCCGACCAGTTGCGGCCCCGGATCCACGCGCCTGCCGGAGTCGACGCTGCGGCGCCGGCCAACCATGCCCATCTAACCGATGTGGCCGCTCCAGCCTTTACTCAAGTCCCCCGCACTTGGTCTCGCGTTGGGTGCTGTTGGGCGGTGTTGGGTGGTCGCCGCCAGGCCAACACACCAATCGGCGCCTCAGGTTGACCTTTAAAGGGCATGACACGAAGCAAGGTCGACCACCCCCGCCACGGTCTCCCGGCAAGCACGGGAAAGCCCCTCACGTTGCGAGCACTCCGCCGCGGAGCCGACCGTGAAGTTTGATGCAGATCGGTTGATTTCCCGAACGCCGTTGCTATGGGCCAGTTTCCTGCGCGATTGGAACCGTTCCCTGCGCGCTGCAGACCACCCAGCTACCACCCGCTACAACTACCTGCTCGCCGCCACCCAGCTGTGCGGCTTCCTGGGCACGTTCGACACGGTCCGCGGCGATGGCCGCCGAGATCCGCTCGCAGTCACGAAGGCAGACATCGAACGGTTCCAGGTCTGGATGATCGAGACGCGGTCGGCGTCGACGGCGCTGAACAAGCACAAGAGCCTGCAGCAGTTCTTCAGCTGGCTCGTGGCCGAGGAGGAGCTGGACGTCTCTCCGTTGGCACGTGTGCGCCAACCCCGCAAGAGGAAGAAGCTCATTCCGATCATCAACGTTGATGAGACCCGGAAGGTCCTCGATACCTGCGACAGGCGCACCTTCGTCGGCGTTCGCGATGAAGCGATCATCCGGATGTTCGCCAACACCGGTGCGCGTCTGTCGGAGGTGGCCGACCTCCAGGTCGACGACCTCGACATGTCGCTGGACACAGCCCTGTACCACGGCAAGGGCGGCAAAGACCGCAAGGTGCGGTTCGGGCCGAAGACCGGCCGTGCCCTTGGCCGATACATCAGGATGCGGTCCCAGCACCGCGCCGCTCAACTGCCCTGTCTGTGGCTGGCAGAGAAGGGCGCAGCGCACCTGAGCGACAACGGAATTCAGATGATGCTCAGGCGGCGGGGACAAATGGCCGGCGTCGAACGCCTACACGCCCACCGCTGGCGGCATACCTACGCCCACGAGTGGAAACGCGCTGGCGGCGATACCGGCGACCTGATGGTGGTGCTCGGCTGGTCGTCAGACGAGATGCCGCGACACTACGGCGCCAGCGCGGCAGCCGAGCGCGCCCAGGAGACCCAGGCACGGCTGAGGATCGGTGAAGATGTCTGACACCGCCGATTCACTCGAGGCCAGGACCGGCCTTACCGCCGCCCAGCGTCGTCGACGCGCCCGGGTCGCAGTGCACACCTCCTGGGCCAACACCGCAGACCGGTCGGCGCGGACCGCCCCAGCCAGGCAGGCATTCCAAGCCAGGTTCGAACGCCAAGTCGACCCGAACGGGGTACTGCCTGCCGAGGAGCGCGCCGATCGGGTCAGGCACGCGATCAAGGCCTACATGCTGCAACTGGCCGAACGCTCCCGCCGCTCACGGAATGCGAAATGACACAGCAAAGGGTGCGCCCCACGCGGAGCGCACCCTTGACTGGGATGGCCGGTCAGACTCGCTCGCCGATGCCGAGCCGCTGCTGGGTCTCCAGCGCACGCTCGGCAGCGGCGCTGCGCCCGTAGTGCCGGGGCATCGCGTCGGAGGTCCAGCCGAGCACGAGCATCAGGTCGCCGGTGTCGGCACCAGCGCGTTTCCACTCGTGGGCGTAGCTGTGACGCCAGCGGTGGGCGTGCAGGCGCTCGATGCCTGCCTTCTCCCCCAGCCGTCGCAGCATGATCTTGATGCCGTTCGGGGCGAGCCGGCGGCCGCCGCGGTCGGCCAGCCACAGGAACGGCAGCTCGTTGCCTCGGTGGGTCGCCCGAGCGCGCAGGTACCGGCTCAGTGCTCGGGCGGTCTTAGGGCCGAACCGCACCCGCCGGTCTTTGGCGCCTTTACCTCGGAAACGCACGGACTCGGTGGCCAGGTCGATGTCGTCGAAGGTCAGGTCGCCGACCTCGGACAGGCGGGCGCCGGTGTTGCACAGCAGCCGGATGATCGCGTGGTCGCGCAGGTTCGCGAAGGTCTTTCCTTTGCACAGGTCGAGGACCTTCTTGGTGTCGGCGTCGCTGAGCACCGGGATGAGCTTCTCCGGGGTCTTGGGCTTGCCAACGCGATCCATCGGCGAGCGGTCCATTTCCTCCTCGTCGATGACCAGCCACTTGAAGAACTGCTGCAGAGCCTTGTGCTTGTTCAGCGCCGTCGACGCCGACCGAGTCTCGACCACCCACGCCTGGAACGCCTCGACCTGGCCCTTGGTGACCAGCGTCGGGTCGTCGGCCGCGGCGTCGGAGTCGAAGTCCGGCGAGTGCTCCTTCAGATAGCGCGCGAGCTGGGCGGCAGCCAGCACATAGTTGTAGCGGGTGGTGTCGGGGTGGTTGCGCGAACGCATGGTCCGGTCCCAGTCCTGAAGGAAGCCGGCCCAGGTCCGAGGGAGGCCTTCGAAGACCTTCGCGATATTGAGGGTCGTCACTTTGCACCTTGCCTAGTCAAGGGGTCCACCAACGGTGTACTCGACTTCGGCCGACGTTCCCTGTACACAAGAAGAGGGCTCCCACAGGCTTTGACCTGCGGAAACCCTCGACGCTGTCGGGCTGGCCGGATTCGAACCGACGACCCCTTGACCCCCAGTCAAGTGCGCTACCAAGCTGCGCTACAGCCCGTTGCCGAGATGATCTCTCACCGCGGCAGCCCGTACAGCGTAGCGCACTCTGAACCAGGGCACACACACGGCCCCCGCGTCCGGTTTAGGGCGGTTCTATTGGGTGATTGGGACCGCTTTGTCCAGATCATCCTAGGAACCTGGCTCACCGATGTGAACGACTGGGCGCCGACGCCGGCCGTTGTGGCCGAAGCGCCCTTGCCCCGAGTACAATGGCCACCAGGCCGCGCAAACCATGATCAACGCCGTTCGGCGCCCCTCAGCGCCGTTCGGCACCTGTTCATGGAGCGGCTCTGCTCCCATTTTTGCTCCCCGCTCCCCCGACACGCCGTCAACTCGGTCGGCCACGGGCGGGTAGTCGGTCGGTGGCCGGGCGCACGGGTCTGGACGTGAGAGTGCCGGACCGTCCCGCAGTCCGGCACACCCCATACGCGGTGCAGGTAGGAACTCAGACGTGCGTGGCCCCGCGGCGGGTCAGCTGTAACTCCAAAGCCGCGGATTAAGAGGCGTCGACCAGCGTCCGGACGCCAGCGGGGCCCGGATGGCTGATCGTGCTCACCGTGGGTGAGTCGTAGCTGAAGTCGATCTGCGCAAAGTGCCGTCGGTAGTCCTTGGGCAACTCGTTGTCGGCGATGATCATTTGCACCTTGCCGGGGTTGGCATCGGCTTGAGCGACGAGCCTGCGGTAGAGCGCAGCGGACAGTTGTTCTGCCGTGTTGAGCGCCAGGCGTGGGCTGTCTATAAGCAGGAATGCGGGGTACGCGGTGTCGCGGAGCCTCAGTGCGACGGCGAGGAGTGAGGTCCAGTAGGCGATCTGGGTTGCCGTCCTGATGCCCCCGCCCGGTGGGCTGAACCTGGCGAACGGTGTCCCGTTGAGGACTGGCAAGTAGTTGGTGGGATGGATGGTGGCCGTCTGCACGCCGGGGATACCCACCTGTATTACCGTGTCCTGGAATTCCTGGTCGAGTTCGGCAAGGACCTCTCGGCGGCGTTCGTCGAGCGCTTGCTCTGCGCGAGCGATGGCGGCTTTGACGTTCTCGCGCTCTGCCCGCAGGGCGTCCTCGGCGGCCTGGAGGTCGTTGACGCGGTCCCACTGGCGCAGGACCGCTTCGAGGTGCTGTTGGTCGGCGCGGGCTGCGGCGAGCTTTGCCGAGGCGTCGCTGAAGGCTTGCAGGCGTGGGGTGATGCGGTGGCGGGTGCGTTCCTCGATCTGGGCGGTCAGGTACCGAACGTGGCTGTCACGGTCGGCGATCGCTTGGGCGGTGGCAACGGCTTGGTCCGCGACGGCCTGAAACTGTGTGTCGACTTCAGCGAGTTGCTCTTGGAGTTGGCGTGCCTCGTAGGGGTACGCGTCTGCGCCAGAGGGTTCGACGGGGTCGTGTTGCAGGCACACCCGGCACGCGTCGTCGGGAACTTGGCGTTCGGTGAGGTGTTGCATGCAGCGTGGGCAGACGGCGAACTCGAAATCGGCCAGACGGTGGCCGGCGTCTCGCATGCGATGCAGTCGGTCAAGATCTCCTTGTAGTCTACGTCGCTCCTTCGCGTAGTCGGCCTGGCTGCGGGTGAGCGCAGTCATGGTTTCGCGGGCCTCAGCCAGTGCCCTTTCCGCGTCGGTGAGCATGTCGCGTAGGACCTGGGTGTGGCGGTCGGCGACCGGGTCGAGTTCTTCGCGCAGGACTGCGAGTTCCTGTACGGCGTCGAGTTGAGCGTCGAGCGCGGCTGCCTCGGAGCGTTCGGCGTCTATGCGGGTGGTGGTGTTGCTGTCGCGAAGGAAGGCTCGGACCGCTGCGTTTTCTTTCTCCGCTGCTGTGACCTGCCCGGCGAGCAGGTTCTGCTTTGATCGCAGCTCGAGGATGTTGTTGTCGATGAGCCCGAAGAGCAGTTCGAAGATGACTTTGCGTTTGGGTTCGCGGTAGGTGTCTTGTGAGCCCGCAATGTCACGGTTGATCTCTGCTTGGGGGATGTATAGGAAGGAGAAGATGTCAGCGAAAGTGATGCGGCTGCCTTCTCTGTTGCCGCTACGGGCGGCGGCGCGCATGTCGTCGGGCAAGCCGAGAGCGGACATGAGCAGGGTGTTGAGGCGGGGTGTGGTGGCGTCGGTGTAGTGGTCAGGTCGGCGGTCCTGCGTGATGAGGTCGTAGACCCGGACCGTCTTCTGCTTGTTGGGGTCGACGCTGCGGGACAGGCGCAGTCGTTCGTCCCCGATGCTGGCGTAGAGCGTGATGTCCTGGACGTGCTGCTCGGCGACGGTCGCGAGCAGCCCGTTGCCACCGAAGGCGTATTTGACCATTTCGAGGAGGGTGGTCTTGCCGACGCCGGTCGGGCCGGCGAGCACGGTGAGGTCCAATGGGAAGTCGTAGTGGACGTCGCCTTCGGTGGTCGTGAGCGTGACCGCAGTGAGCCTGAAGATCGTGGTCATCGGATTACCTGCCTGTGGGGGCGGTCGAGGAGACCGGCCAGCGCTTGGTAGATGAGGTCTTTCAGCGCGTTTCCTGTCATGCCGGCTGTCTTTTCGGCGATGACTTGGCAGCGTTGGCCGACGTCAGACCAGGGGGTGGCTGCGGTGAGTTCTTCGGCGAGGCGGTGGCCGGCGGCTGTGGTCTTGAGGGCGACGCTGCCGCGTCTCCTTGCGGCGTAGCGCAGCAGGCCTCGGGCGACGAGAGCTCCGATGACGGGGTAGTAGCGGTCATCCCACGGCCCGTACTTGTAGCGGATCATGGGGGCTTCGACGTCGGTGGGTTCGGCCAGGTCTTCACTGGTGAGGCGGAGGCGGGGGTCGGACTCGTCCAAGTCGTGGAGGACCGTAGGAGCGAGCGCAGGGTACCGGAGTAGGAAGTCGAGCTTGGCCAGCTTGGTGAGCCCGTCGAGCTTGCTCTGATGACCTTGCGTGTGGCACACCGCATCGATGAGGAGGAGCACCCGGGCTTGGTGGTAGGCGAGGTCCTCACGCAGAAACGCAAGGTCTTGCGCGTAGTCGTCCGGGTTCATGCCGCTATTCCCCGCTCGGCGCGCAGTCGGGCCATTTCGGCGTCGATGTCGAAGCGGGTGCTGAACCATACCTGGCACCGGTTGGCCAGTTCGCAGATCCCGCCCAGGCGCAGGTCGGAGTCGAGAAGATCGGTCCAGGAATCGGGCCCCATGGCGTCGATCTGCGACTGCAGTTCGCGCCACAGGTCAGTGCCCCAGGCATGGTCCGGTGTTGCCACGGTTTGGGTGGCGTTATCGCTGATGCGCAGGAGAGCGCGGCGCAACTTGTTCTGCTCGGCACGCGCTTCGGGATCCACCGCGACTCGGATGCGCCAGAGTTCCTCGTGGTCTTTACGGAGTTGTTCGGCGCGTTCGATCGAATTGTCGGTGCAGTCACCAACTGCCATCTTGACGCCCATCCGGTTGAGCAGCGTTACCCGTGGCAGTGGCCGGTAGGCGTTCGGTGCGGCGACGGCCACCTCGATCGCGATGTGGATGTCAGCGATAGTCACGATACGGCCAGCCAACTCTCGGTCCATCTGTACTGCGCCGGGCAACGGCGAGCCGAGGCGGTGGGCTAGGACGTTGGGTAGGCCTGCCTGCGGACGGGGCCCCGCTGCTCGCATTCTGGTTCGGAAGAGCCCGAGGACGGCCTCCCAGACTTCGTCGGCGATGTCATCAGGCAAACCCATCCGGACAAGTACCGGTCTGACGTACATGGAGGGAGCGGCGTAGGGCAGGACGCTTCGCTGCGGCTGCCCGTGGGACAGACTCAGCATCGACAGGAAACGCACCGCCTGGTCGTGCTGCGCAGCTGTTGGCGTAGGCGGGACGGCCTTCGCGCTGTCGCCCCAGTCCTCTGGTAGGCCATCGGCGTGGGCAAGGAGTCCTTGGGTGAACTCGCCGACCGCTTCCAGATGCTTGTCGTCGATCACCAGCGGCAGGTCGCCCTGCCTTTGCTTGCGCAGCGCTTGTGTCGCGGCTTCAAGCTTCTGTGGGGGCTTGCCGGAGCCGAGCCCGGCGGTAGTGACCAGGCGGCAGGTCACCTTTTCCTGCAGCGCGCACCACCTGGCGAACAGGTGGGCCAGTCCCCCGGCTGTGAGAAGGCTGTTCACGGTGGTGTAGGCGCCGAAGGAGGGATCGCGGTGCTTGCCGGACACAATCTCGGCGTGTTCTCCGTCAACGGCGGCCCAGTCTTCGTGGTACTCGCAGACGACCCGCCGGGACTCGTCCTCGCCGAGTGGCCCGGCATCGTCCATGGAGTCCAGCAGCAGACGTAGCCCGTCAGCGGCGGCCATCGCCGCCTGCCAGTCGTAGCGGTCCAAGGTCTGGGCACCGGAGTCGTCCGGCGGTTCGAGCGTGAGCAGGAGCTCAGCAGCCGATATGTCATCTGCAGGCGAGCTCGGGGGCATCACTGCAGGATAGTCAGCCTCGCACACTTCGTGGGATCGCCTTATCCGGGCCTTGCACACTGGTCGAACGGCTCGGTTCGTGCCCGGACGCAGCCCCGGGAGTGTTGGACAGCGGCTGTCAACGGCCATCGTGCCCCTTGACACCGGAGATCAACATCCGGCGTTCCACCCAGCTGGTGAACTCGGCAGGCGGACGCAGCGTTTCCCTCCTACGCCGGGTGGTCCTTTCGATATCGTCGCCGGGTGACTGACGAGCCCAACGGTACCGATCTTGCATACATCGCGAGCCTCACGCGGGTGAGGGCCGCCGCTGGGGTGATCTTCCTAGACCAGGAGGGTCGGGTGATGGTGGTCTACCCGACCTACAAGCCGTCGTGCGAGTTGCCCGGCGGTGCCCTTGAGCGCGACGAGTCGCCGCTGTCGGCGTGCGAGCGGGAGCTCAAGGAGGAGCTGGGCTTCGTGCCTCGGCTAGGTGGGATGCTGTGCGTGGACTGGGTGCCGCCGAACCCTCCGTGGGACGGCGGGCTGATGTTCCTGTTCGACGGCGGCGTCCTGTCGCCGGCGCAGATCGCCGACATACGGCTGCGGCCGGATGAGCTTGATCGTTTCGAGTTCGTGCCCGTGGACGAGCTGGAGTCGGTTCTGGTGCCTCGTCTGGCACGACGGGTGCTGGCGTGCTTGCCGATGCGGGGACGTGGCGCCGTCTACCTTGAGGACGGAGTGTCGCTGAATAGGTAGGCGCGGTCGGCGGGCGCGATCGCCGTGGCACCGGCGCGCGCCGATGTGATCATCGCGTCCGCGACAGCGACGGTGGCGACTCCTTCGGCCAGGCTGACCACGTTGGTGGGCTGGCCTCGTTTACCACCGTGGCGATGCGCGAGAGGTCACGTGGCCGGAGCCCCGGGTGCACAGGAAGCGACAGCACCTCGCGCGCAACTGCTTCGCTGTGCGGCAGCAGGTCCTTCGTGAGGTCGGCCGGGCTGCGGTGCAGCGGGACGGGATAGTGAACGCCGGTGTCGATCTGCGTACTTCGTAGACGTGCTGCGAGGTGGTCGCGGCCGCGATCACGAACGACGTACGGGTGGAACACGTGCTCGGCACCCGGTGCGGCGCTCGCCGTGACCAACCCGCGCACGTTGGCCCCCAACCATGTCGCGTTCGCCTGCCTGGCGGCGGTGTAGCGAGCGAGTCTACGCAGCTGGGCCCGCCCGACGGCTGCGGCGACGTCTGTCATGCGGGCGTTGAGGCCGACGAGCTCGTACTGGTAGCGGCTGCTCATGCCCTGGTTGCGGAGCATTCTCAGCTTGGCGGCTAGCGCGACGTCTGAGGTGGCGATCATGCCGCCTTCGATGCTGTGCATGTTTCTTGTCGGGTAGAAGCTGAAGCAGGCGAGTTCGCCGAAGGCTCCGACCGGGGTGCCGTTCAGGCTGGCGCCACGGCCTGGGCTGCGTCCCCCACGACAGCCAGGCCGTGCCGGGCCACGAGAACCTGAACCGCTGGCATGTCGGCCGGGTGCCCGAACAGGTGTACTGGCATCACGGCTGCGGTACGACTGCTGACCAGCGACTCTACGTGTGCGGGATCTATACAGAAGGTGCTCGGGTCGATGTCGGCGAAGACTGGCTTGGCACCGGTGAGCGCTACGGCGTGGGCGGTCGCACCGACCGTGAAGGCGGGGACGATGACCTCCTGACCTTAGCCGATTCCTACGCGAGCAGCGCCAGGTGCAGCGCGGCGGTGCCCGAGCTAACCGCGACGCAATCGCGTCCAGCGACGTGCCGACGAACTCGCCCTCGAACGCTGCGACTTCGCTGCCCTGTACGACGTGGCCGGCGCGCAGCGCACGGACGGCGGCGGCGGCGATCTCCGCGTCGCCGAGCTGTGGCGCGGATAGGGCGATGCTCGACATTCGATGTCCCCTTTCAGGGCCTGGTGGTGTCGGGCAGTTCCTCGCGGGAGATGTGTGCTCCCAGCGCACGCAGCCGGGCGACGAGGTCAGCGTGTCCTCGTTCGATCATGCGACCGTTCTCGATAACCGTCTCGCCGTGGGCGACCAGGCCAGCGAGGATGAGCGAGACGCCGGTGCGCAGGTCGTGGGCGGTCACGGTGTCGCCCCGAAGCTCGGTGGCGCCAATGACCGTGGCCCGCTCTCCCTCGATGACGATCGACGCGCCGAGTTTGGTCAGCTCCGACGCCAGGGCGTAGCGCGCGTCGTGGATCCGCTCGCGAATGTAGCTGGTGCCGCTGGCTTGCGTGGCCAGGGCCATCAGCGGCGGCTGAAGGTCGGTGGCGAAGCCGGGATGGGTGTCGGTGATGATGTTGATGGGGTGTAGGTCGCCCAGGCGCGACGCGGTGGTGACGGCGCCCTCGGGGCGAAGTGTCACGCCCATCTGCTCCAGCTTGTGCCGGGCAACGCCGAAGGCGTCGAGCACGTCACCGCCGACGAGCTGGACGGTGCCGCCGGTAATGCCAGCCGCCATACACAGCACCCCTGCGTCGATACGGTCTGGCATGACCGTGTAGTCGGTAGCGTGCAGTTGGTCCACACCTTCGACAGTGATCCGTCCGGTGCCGGCGCCATCGATGTGCGCTCCCATGGCGGTCAGGAACCTGGCGACGTCGACGACCTCGGGTTCCAGCGCCGCGTTCTCGATCACGGTCCGGCCGGGCGTAGTGGCGGCCGCGATCATCAGGTTCTCGGTGCCGGTGTGCGAAGGCGTGTCGAGGTAGAGGTCAGCGGCGGCCGTCGCGCCGAGGGTGATGTGGATCGTTCCGGCTTTCTCCTCGATGCGGGCACCGAGGCGGACCAAGCCGCGGTAGTGCCAGTCCAGGCCCCTGGTGCCTAGGTTGCAGCCGCCGGCCCCTTCGTAAATGACCTCGCCGCAGCGGTAGAGGAGAGAGGACAGGAACAGCACGCTTCCCCGGAAGCGTCGGGTGAGATCGCCCGGAAGCAGCGGGCTGGTGACGGTGCTCGCGTCGATGATTAGCAGCCGGTCGGCGGGGTGGTGCTCGACGTGGGCGCCGACTGCTCGTGCGAGTTCGACTGCGTTGGCGACGTCGGTGATGGTGGGGACATTTCGGAGCACGGTTTGGCCGCTGCTGGCCAGCAGCGCGGCGCCGATCATGGGTAATGCTGCGTTCTTGGCGCCTTGGATGACGGCGGTTCCTCGCAGGGGCCCGTTGGCCTGTACGCGGTATCGGATCGGTGGCATCGCGACTCCTTGCAGGTCAGGATTGGTTGACGGCGGTCAGCCCGTGGTCGCCGCTGGCGTAGGTGGCTGGACAGCCGGGGCAGGTCAAGGTGTCGGTGAGGCGCGTTCCGCAGGCGCAGACCCAGCCGACCTGTCTGGCTGGGTTGCCTGCGACGAGCCCGTGGTCGGGGACGTCGCGGTGTACCGCGGAGCCGATGGCGACCATGGCGTAGCGGCCGACGGTGACTCCGGGCGCGATCGTGCAGTTCGCGCCGATGGTGGCGCCCTGCGCCACGGTGACGGGCACGCGACGCCAATCGTCGGCGCCCTTGAGGAACCCGTCCGGTCTGCTGGCCCGTGGCGCGGGATCCTCAAGTAGGTAGACACCTGGTGCCAGGAGTACGTCGTCACCCACCTGGGCACCGAACACGCCGCACCCGTTCTGGATCTTGACACGGTCGCCGACGACACTGCCCACCCCGAGGTAGACACCCTTGCCGATCACACAGTTTTCGCCGACGACGACGCCGTCAGCGAGCTGCGCCTGGTGCCAGATCCTCGTGCCGCTGCCGACCGACGCCGTTGCGGCGATCGCCGCAGAGGCTTCGATGAACGTGCTCATCGTGTTGTCCTCTCCGTGAGGAGCGCTTCGACATCGGCGATCGAGGCGAGCGACACGAGCGCGGCATCGGGCAGCGGCCGGCCGGTGGCTTCTTCGATCAGGACAGCGAGCAGGACGCGGTCGAGGGAGTCGATGTTGAGGTCGGCCAACCGGTGAGTCGAGTCGACGGCGGTGACGTCGTGGCGGCAGACCTGTGTGAGCAGCCGCCGGGCAGTGGTGCCGGCTTCGATGCTCATCGCAGCCTGCCGACGGCGTCGAGCAGCAGCGGGACCGCTTCGGCCATGGGTGCGCGCTGCCAGATTCGGCGCATGGCGGCAGCTCGGGTGCTGTTGCCGGTCGCGATTTCGCTCAGGGCGGCGTGAAGGACGTGGGCAAGTGTCTGGTCTGTGCCTGCGGGCAGCACCCCGCCGGGTTGGCAGAGCATGTCCACCAGGCCGCGCGCGGAGTCCTGCAGGAGGTCGTTGAGGGCCGGGGTGGCGATCTGCCGGGTCGGCCGGTAGGGGTGTCCGGCGTGGCTCTGCGGTGCCGTCACGCAGTCGGCGACGATGTTGGCTGCCAGCGGTGCCAGTAGCACGCCGCAGCGGTAGGTCGCCGATGCCATGTGGATCATCGGATGGCCGGTGGTGCCTAACAGCGGCAGGTGGTCGAGGGTGACCGGACGGTGGCCTACCCGGGTCGTGATGAGGGTCGCCTGGCGTAATGCGGTGTGCAGTTCTGCGGCGGCGTCGTGAATCAGCGTCGCTACCTCGTCGAGGTCCGGATCCCGGTTGTAGTCCGGTTCGGTGGACAGCCGATTGGTGGCGCCGAGGTACACCGTGCCGTCTGGTCGCGGCACCATGTGGCTGCCGCATGCGAAGCCGCGGTTGGGGGTGCGGACCGCCGCTGGGAGCCGGAACGGCGCGTGTACCAGCATGGACACGCCGCGTCCCGACAGCACGGGCGGCACCGCGGCCTGGTCTGCCAGCGGCTCGTTCAGCAGGCGGCTGGACATCGCTCCGGCCGCGAGCACCAGGTGAGCGGAAAGCGCGGTGGTGGCACCATCTGTCGTGACGAGCATGTGCTCGCCCAGCTCTTCGATCTTGGTCGCGGTGCCCTCGATCCATCGACAGCGTGGATGGCCGACGACGCTGGCCTCCAGCGCGGCCATTAGCCGGGCCGGGTCGAGGCTGGCTTCGCCCGGCAGCCACACCGCCTGGAACGCTCGGATCTGTGGGCTCAGTCCGGGCACCTCGGTCGGGGTGCCGTACTCGGCCTGCCATCCGTGACGCTTGGCAGTCGACTCGATCGCCGCGAGCTGTGCGGCGTCGTCCTCTCCATAGCCGTTGGCGATCACCCATACGCCGGGCGTCAGCTCGATGTGCACGCCGCTGGCTTCGGCGATGTCGGCCAGCCAGGTGGCGTAGAGCTGCCTGGCGGCGATGCGGTGGGCGACCTCGGTTTCTACACGGTCGAGGAGGTGGTCGGCTTCGACCTCGCTGAAGACCGTCAGCATCGCACCAGCCGCGGTGGACGCCTGCCCGCGGGCGCCGTCGGCGTGCGGTCCAACGATCGTCACCGTCAGATCACGCCGCAGCAGTTCGAACGCGGTCGACAGGCCGAGCAGGCCCGATCCGACCACCGTGACATCGGCATTCGCAGTGAACATGAACTACTCCTCCTCAGCGGGTGGGACGTCGGGCGATCAGTAGGTGGACCTCGAAGCGCAGCCCGCAGAACTGCGCGGTGCCCTGGCCGCGGAGCTGGTATAGGCGGGCCAGGAGGCGGTCACGATGGGCGGCGTAGCGCCGCAGCGGCATGTCCAGCTCGACTACCAGGGCGGTACGGCACTCGTAGCCGCGAGCCGCCAGCGCGTTCGCCGAGCGGCTGATGCCCGTCAACGAAGAATGCGCGAGCACGAGGTGGCCGCCTGGCGCGATCAGCTCGTCTGCCCGAGCGACGAGGACGTCGTAGAGCGCGCGGCCGTCGGCTCCCCCGACCAGCGCCGACGCGAGGCCGTCACGGCTGGAGTAGGAGGCCCCGTCGGGGTAGTGCGGCGGATTGGCGAGCACGACATCCCATGCCTGCGTGACTGTCAGCGATCGCAGATCCGCTTCGACCGGCTCCACGGCTTCGACGGGTAGGCCGTTGGCCGCCACGTTGGCCATCGTCGCTGCGACGCTGGCAGCGCTGACGTCTAGAGCGGTGACCTGTGCGCCTTCGGCGACGGCGGCGACCGTGTACAGACCTGAGCCGCAACCGATGTCCAACACCCGTTTGCCTGCCAGGACCAGGCTCATGTCGCCATTCAGGCCGGCGATCAAGGCCAGCCCCACGTCCGTGGGGAAGAGCACCGTTCCGTCGCTGTCATCGTCGATGCGAAGCTGACGGCCACGGAAGGTGAAGCGCAGCGTGGCTTGGCCAACCTCCGCCAGGGCGTGGCGCTGCCCCGGCAGCAACGACAGCCGAGGAGTATCAAGACCCCGCACCTCACCGGGTTCGGATGTCATCATCTGCGGTCTTTCCTTTCGATGTTGAAGCGCCCGCGGGCCGGCTCGGCAACCGTCGAGGCCGGCGTGGAACGAGTACTTGGCGCACTCACGACGAGCTGCCGAATGCGCGAAACGGGGTGGCGCCACTACCGAACTCGCCATCCGGGCCGATCAGCATCAGCGGCTGCCGCCGCGGAAGTTGTCGATCGTGGCCGAACAACGCCGCATGCGCGGTGTTGCGCTGGCTGCACGGCTCCAACTCGCCGCAGGCCAGGCACCGCCCGCCGACGTCCGAGCGCAGGTGCGCCGCAATTACGCGGTGCGCTGCTTTCGCGCCGCGCAGCGCGGTCCCGTCCACCGTCGCCCGCACCTTTGCGGTCGCCATCAGAACTCCTCCGCCGTGGTAGGCGCCTGTTCAGTGGGCCAGCTCGCGCGGATCTCGGCGAGGGTCGCGTGCCCGCCGCTGGTCAGCCGGACTGTCAGGGCGCACGTGCGCGGGACGATGTCCATCAGGTGGTCACCGAGCAGCAGGTGGACCGTCGTACGTACGGCCTCCACCGACACATCGGGCAGCAACGACGCGAGCTGGCTGACGGTCCAGTCACGCTCCGGATCGGCGAGCAACGCGTCGTAGATGCGCTGGCGCGGCACGCTGGCGACCATCAGCACGATGGCGTTCAGGGCTCTCATCGGGCGACGCCTCCGGCCGGCCTCAGGACACGCTGTGCCCAAACCGCCTGCGGACACGGGAACCATGCGAATGCGCGTCTGAACTCGTGACACCCGCGGCACATCCCGCCAGGTACCGCACGGTGCGCCAGCAACACCGCCCGCGCATCCGCTGCCGCGTCTGCGACGGCCTTGTCCACCTCGATGACCACGGACGTCGCCGTGGCCGCCGCCAACACGATGTCGGTGTCGGGACCATTCCCTGCCACGACGCTCCGGCGGTGCCGAACTTCACTTCGCTGCCCAGCATCAGCACTGGGTACCATGGAGATCACCTCACTTCCCAGTGGTGGTGGAAGGGCACCGGAGCGGGCTAAGGGTTCCAATCTCAGGACCCGCCCCGGTGCCCGGCACTAAGCCGCCAGACCCGCCGTCGTGACAGCTCACCGCCTCTTTCTGACCCCCCGTCACAAGCAGGGACCAGCTCATGCAGCGCCTCACAGCGCAAGTACTACCGTCGCGACGATGCCTCCTGTCCCGACGAAGCGCCGGCTCGGCGAACTCTCGTCAAGGCGCGCCAGTAGTCGCTGCTTGCGTTGACGATTCCCAGCGCGGTCTGCAACCCGGCGCCAGCCAGCCGGCAGCCGTCACACGACGCGTCACATCCTGTACCGGTTACCTGCTGACGTGTGTGGTGGGCCTGCAACATCTCCACCGCCAGCGCCCACGTCGCGCCGTCTGGCGCAACCGTCACGCCGTAGATCTCGCTGGCCCGCAGGGCCATCGCGATCGCATCGATCACCGTCGCCACGCCGGGTAGGACCTGGCCGGCGCCGGTCGGTGGCAGCAGCCACTCTCCCTCCAGCTGACGGTCACCATGGCGATGGAGAAGCGCGGCTGGCGAGGGCCAGAAGGCGAGGCCGTGGGCTGAATCGCCACACACCTCGGAGTCGACATCGAGGGCGGTGAAGATCACCACACGGTCGCCAAAGTGCGCAATCGGCACGGTGTTCACGCCAAGCCGCACCAGGGCATCGAGAACACCGCACAACCACTCGAGCGGCATCTCGACTACCGCGCCAGCGATCGCCTGCGACGACTCCTGGAAGGACACGTCCACTTGCGCATCCCGATCCAGCTCCACCAGCATGTACTCACCTCCCGTGTCGAACCGTCCACGATCAGTGAACCGGTGGCCGGGGCGGGACGGTAGATTCAGCAAGAGCGATAAACGTTGAACGTGTTGAACGCTGACAGGCGGTGACACCATGGGCCGCGCAGGCCGCACCCGAAACGACAAGCTCGTGGCGCTCATCGATGCCAGCGGCTGGTCGTATGACGCCTGCGCCGCCGCGATCCGCGCGGTCGCCACTGAGGTCGGAGAGAACCTCGCATCCTGCAATCGCTCACACATCGCCAAATGGATCATCGGGGTGCAACCCAGCGGCCGCACGCCCCACATCATCGCCGAGGCGTTCTCACGTCGACTCGGACACATCGTCAGCCCACCCGATCTAGGCTTCGAGGTATCCCACGACACCATCGCCCAGATTCATGGTCCAGACTGGTGGCGACGGGACCCGATAACCGACCTCGTCACCGTTGGGAAGGCCGACTTGGAGCGACGAGACTTCGCCGTGACGGCACTCTATTCGCTGGCAGCGCTGGCCGTACCGCTGCAGGCGTGGCAGGAGATCGCCGAGCGAGGCCGTCGCGCCCGCAGGGAAGGCGGCGCCATTGGTGAGGGCGAACTCGAGTCGGTACGCGAGATGATCGGTGTACTCAGCCGCGCCGACGAACGCTTCGGCGGTGGCAGCGGTCGCTCCGCAGCCATCATCTACCTCACTACCGATGTCGCCGCCTACCTGCGCGGATCGTTCACCACCGACGCAACCCGAGCACAGATGTTCAGCGCCGCCGCCGAGCTGGCCTATCTCGTCGGGTGGAAGGCCTTCGACGCCGGCGAGCACGGTCTCGCCCAGACCTACTATCTACGCGCGCTGCGGCTGGCCAATGACGCCGGCGACGGACCGCTCGGCGGGTTCATCCTGCGAGCCATGGCTCACCAGGCCGTCGACCTCGGTCATGGCCAGGCCAGCCTCCAGTTGGCCGAATCGTCCTTGGAGTGGTCACGCGTCAACGGCACACCGGGCGCGACCGCGCTGTTCACCGTCGTCAAGGCACGCGGACACGCCGCCCAGCGCCAGCGCCGCGACGCGGTCACCACCATGATCGAGGCTGAACGGCTGCTCGCCCACGTCGACTGGGACAACGAACCCATCTGGATTCACCGCTTGGGTTTCGGTGAGCCCTCACTGGCCAACCAGACCGCCCTCAGTCTGCGCGACCTCGGCGACCTCAACGAAGCCGAGCGCCAGTTCCGCCGCTCGGTCGCCACGCGCAACGGCGGCGCCCACCGCCGCATCCACGCGCTCACCCTGGCCAACCTCGCCGACATCGAGTTCACCCGCGGTGAGATCGCAGGCGCCTGCATGCACTGGAACAAGGCACTCGACGACATGTCCGGTCTGAGGTCCGCACGCGCCACCGAGGCCGTACGCAACGCGCGGCGAAGGCTGGCCACCCTCGGCCAGCGCATGCCCGCCGACGCCAGGCAGGTCGACCGCAGGTCCGCCGACTACCTCAACGACAGCCGAAGCCAGTAGGAGGAGTCATCGACCGCGAAGTGATCAGCCACCCGGACCTGCCCAAGCCGCTGGGACCCTACTCGCCCGTAGTGCGCGCCGGCGACATGCTCTACGTATCCGCGCAAGCGGGCGTCGACCCCCGAACCGGCCAGGTCCCCAACGGGATCGCCGCCGAGTGCCGCCAGGCGCTCGACAACATCAGGCGAGCGCTGGAGGCGTCAGGGTCCAGCATGGTTAAGGTCGTGAAGATCACCCTGTTCTACACGCGGATCGAGGACCTTCCGGAGATCAACGCGGTGTTCAACGAGGTGTTCCCCACTGCTCCGCCAGCGAGATCTGCCGCGATCGTCGGCCTGGCCGGAGGTAGGTCAATCTCCATCGACGCCATCGCAGCTACATAGCGTGTCGCGCGCTGGGCATGGCTGCCATCCATCCACACCATGAGCGTGACCACCGTCGCCGAACTGCAGCGCCTGTTCATGCGGTCAATTCAGTAGCGATGGAAGATGCCCAGCCCTGGCGCTAGGCCCGCCGTGGTCACATCCTCGGCATCGCCGTGACAACCGCGTGGGCACTGACACTCCTAGTGGCGAAGAGTGCACAGCCGGCTCACACGACCTCAACCGCAGCCACGCCACATGACCGGACGCTGTCGCTGGGTCAGGCAGCGGCGATGCTGGTGACCCAGCCGCAGGCAGCAAGCGCGCGCAGTATCAGCGCGATGATCGGGCGGGGGCGGCCGAGTCGTACGGCGATCTGCGCCAGCGAAACGGTGCCCATGCGGTGCATCAGCTCCATGACGTTGCCCATGTCCGTGATCAGCGGAGCGGTCGGCGGCACTTCGTAGGCGGCGGAGGTCAGCAACCACACCCGCGCGGTGTCCTCGGGCGCGGGCACTGGCGGCGCGGCCGGGGCGTCGCCGTACGAGGCGAGGACGCGGTGCGCGGTCACGACCGCGGCGCACGGCCACGCCTCGCGGGCGCACCGCGCCTGATCGCATCGTCGGCCGCCGACCGCTGGACGGTGCCGGTCGAGTACGCGCCGGGCGTCGTGGTAAGTCTGATCTTGCCGCTTTGCCCAGGTCATCGGATCGCCTCCATCAACACGACAGGGACGTCCATCGACACCTGACAGCGCGGATAGATCAAGTGGATCCGGTATGCGACCGGCACCCATGCGCTCAGATGAAGGCGTCGCCGGCCCAGGGCCGCGCGAGGACTCTTCCTCGGCCCCGAGCCGACGACGCCGCTTGGCGCGTCTACTTGTTATGGATGGGTGATCCGGCCGCCTTCACCTTTGCTGTCGCCGCGGCGCCATCCGGGCCGGTGGACACGACCCGAGGCGCATTGGCGTAGGTCGGTGGCGAAGGCGACGCCTTTGCTGGCTTCCCAGCGGCGCTGGAGTGTGTCGATGATCTGCTGTTCCATGGCGGGGGTGGTATGGGTGTAGACGCCGCGGATGCCGCCGAGGCGGTGGCCGAGGCGTTTGCACTGGGCGACTTCGGGGATGTTGTCCTCTGCCATCCAGGTCTTGTGGGTGTGGCGCATGTCGTGGACGTGGATGCCCCGGATCGCCCGGTGCGAGGCGGGGGTGGTGGCGCGTTTGACGGCCTGTCGCCAGGTACGCCCGAAGGTGCTGCGTCGTTGCAGCGCGCCGCGGGAGCCGACGAACACGTGGTCGTGGTCGTGGCTGGACAGGACGGGCGTGAGCAGTTCGATGAGGAATGGTGGGAGCTTGATGTAGCGGTCGCGTGATGCGGGCGTCTTGGGGGCGCCCTTGTGGAGGTGGCCGTTGATCTCTTTCAGGGCGCCGTCGTCTTTGGGGACGAAGATCCAGCCTTCGTCGAGATTGACGTTGTCGCGGTGCAGGCCTGCCAGTTCGCCCCAGCGCATGCCGGTGTAGGCCGCGGTGATGACGAGGATCTGGTTGGTCCAGTGCGGTAGCGCGGCGGCGATGTCGATGACCTGGTCGGCGGTGGCGTGTGGGCGTTCGGTGCTGTCGGCGTGCCAGTTGACGTCCTTGCACGGGTTGCGGTTCATGCGGCCTTCGGCGACCGCTTCGTTGAGTACGAGCGAGAGGACTTTCATGACGTCTTCGACGGACTTGTCGGACAGGCGCTGGCGCAGGTCCGCGACGAACTTCTTGATCACCCGCCGGTTGATGTCGGCGAGTTCGAGCTGCCCGAGGTTGGGCAGGACGTGGCGGCGCAGG
The DNA here is from genome assembly GCF_011297315.1 of Catellatospora chokoriensis. Classification (NCBI taxonomy): domain Bacteria; kingdom Bacillati; phylum Actinomycetota; class Actinomycetes; order Micromonosporales; family Micromonosporaceae; genus Catellatospora; species Catellatospora chokoriensis. The sequence continues at coordinate 170,876 of NZ_JAAOTI010000016.1, read as the reverse complement.
TGGCCGTCGTAGGTGTCGCGGGTCGTGGGTGCCACGCGAAGGTCGGCGGCCCATAGTGCGACCCAGTCCTGCAGTGTGATCCGGGTGGTGCGGGGATCTTGGTAGCGGCGTCGGGCGATGTCGACGTCGATCTCTTTGGCGCGTAGTTCCGCCGCGCCGGGTGTGAGGTGGACCGAGTCGGTGACCACGTGGCCGTCGATGCGGGCTCGGACCCGGAACGCTCCGTTGCGTTGCTCTACCCATGCCATCTCGGTGTACTCCCTTCATCGCGTGTGTGCGCTTGGCGCGGTGGACATGGACCCTCGATCCGGCGTGGCGATCAAGTGGAGGTCCGACGCGGTGGTGTGCGCCGCCGGCGCGGCGCGGCGGGTTGGGGCGGTCGGTGTCCGTGCTCGGCGATCGCAGCGAGGTCAGCGGACGAGAAGCGCAGTAGCCGACCGAGGAAGGTGCACGGGATGAGCCGTTTGGCTGCCCTCTTGCGCAGCCATGACTGCGTCACACGGAGGATCACCGCCGCTTCGGCCGGCGTGTAGAGCAGTTGGCCGGTGTTCGGGTCGGCGGTCACTCGGCGCGGCGCGATCGGCTCGGTGGGCAGGGTGTGGCGTTGGTAGGACATGGAGATGCTCCCGGTCTCGTAGGGGTGTCCGGACCGGATCGTCCGGGCACTCGTGGAATCCGGGTTGTCAGCGGAGGCGAACGGCTTGTGCAGCGTCCTTGCGCTGACAGGCTCGGGGACGGAGGCCTGTCAGCGGGGCTGAGGCGGTGCTAGCTGCTGAAATAGAATTCGCTGAACGATGATTTGTCAGCGATCGCGATCGTTACCATGTACTGACAGCGCCATGATCATTATCGCTGTCAGCGAACCTGGGTCGGACGGCCCGCTGACAGCTCGCATCGACCGCCAGATGCTAAGCACCCGCGTGAGCTGCGGATATTGATCTGTCAGCAAGTCTGAACCCTGCTGAGGCTCTGACGTGCGCCACTGTCAGCGCATGACCGCACGTGCTCTGACCAGTGTTGTCACTGATTGTCAGCGACCTGGCTTGTTCTGAAAGCCGATCCCCGCATCGAGCGGGGCCTCGGCAAGGAGGAGCCATGAACACCGACACCTTCCGTACCGGCATCGGTCGCGTCGCGCAGAACTCGCCGCTCGGCGAGGTGCAGCGGGCCTTCGAGGCGCTGACATCCCAGCCGTCGCCGCTGGCGCTGGACTGCCGACAGTTGCCGCCGGAGCTGGGGCTGCCGGAGCGGCACATGCCACTGGACGAGCTGCGTGACCTGCTGCTCGACCGTGCGACGTCGTACGCGGCGCGTGATGCCGTGTGGTCGCTGCTGTGCACCGCCGCGCAGCAGTGGGGCCGACACTGGATCCTCGCCGCCACCGGTGTCGCGCTTCCAGGACTCCGACGGGCTACCAAGCGGTTGTGTGCCGGCTACCGCGGTGAGCATGCCGACGTGGAATCCGAGGTCCTCATCGGGTTCCTCGAGGCGCTGCACACTGCCGACCCGTCGCGCGACCGGCTGGCCGCGCGGCTGATCTGGGCGGGCAGGCGCGCAGGCACGCAGCTGGTGTGGGCCGACGCCCGCCACGAGCAGGCCAAGGCCCAGACGGCCGAGTCGCACCTCCCTCCCCCGCTTTACGGTCATCCTGACCTGCTGCTGGGCCGGGCCGTCGCGCAGAACGTCATCTCCGCCGAGATCGCGGAGCTGATCGGTGCCACCCGCCTGGACGGCGTGTCGGTGGACAAGGTCGCTCAGCGCTTCGGCGCGACCGCGCAGATCTTGCGCATGAGACGTAGAAGGGGTGAGTTCCCACGGCGATCAGGCGTTGCGCCGCATCCTCATGTCGACCGCGCCAGGTGCCGCAGTCGACAACGGCGCTTGGGCAGTCGCATGGGCCGTGAACGCATTCACAGCGCAGAATAGTGCAGGCCCCGTCCCCGACATCGACCACTGTTACTCGAGGCACAAGGCAGCTTAACTGCGACCACGGATGTGCAGCAGGCGGGATCCCAAACGAATATGATCTTGCGCTCCCGCAATGCCCCCGCCGTAAGGAACCCAGCTGGGATGGTTCCTTACGGCGCAGTGAACGCACACGATGGACCTGCGAGTTTCCCAAGTGGATCGGGCTTCGGTTGACGGTGGCGTCCAGCCCCCCAGTCAAGTGCGCTACCAAGCTGCGCTACAGCCCGTTGCCGAGATGATCTCTCACCGCGGCAGCCCGTACAGCGTAGCGCACTCCAATCCGGGTCGCACACACGGCCCCACTGTCCGTTTCGTGTCGGTTCTGTCGGGTGGTTCAGCCCGGTATGTCTAGTCCATCCTAGGAACCTTGCCAACCAGCTGGGGCGCCTAATTCCCCACACCCGCAGTCACGTCCGAAGCGCCCTTGGCCCGAGTCCAACGGGCGGCAGGTCCGAAAGTCCATGATCAGCGCCGTTCGGTGCGCCTCGGTGCCGTTCGGTGTCCGTTCAGGGAGCGGCTCTGCTCCCAATTTTGCTCCCCGCTCCCGCACCCAGACCCGGGACCGGTGAGCCCAAGCCAGTCGAGAGGGATCATAAAGTCAAGGTCACCGACGACTCCGATCGTCCTCGAACCGGTCCATCCGGGGTCCGGGAGGTCAGTAAACAGCCACATCACTCAGTGTTACCGCGGCGCCAGCCAATTGCTCGGCTGCATTTCCCAGCGGCTGCCGATGCGACCAAGCTCGATGCGCTCACGAGAAATAGCCGTGCATGGCCGTGAGTACTGCACGCTGGGCCATGACCGCCTACACCACGCCACCGGCGACGCCCATCGGCCCCAGGCGGGCTGACACGGCCTGGCTACGTTCGCAAGAACGGGAGCCAGATGCTCGTCCGCTTGGGAGCCGCCTTGCCCGACGTCCCGGGGCGGATGTTAATGAGAACGGCTCCACTTGTTGATCACGGATTGGCTTGAATCTCTGCGCAAGGACAGATCGGTGACTCTCCGTAGAGCTGGATCAACGCGGCTTCAGGTGCCCGCTTTACCCTCGACCGACTACTCTGCGAGCCATGAGCAACGCGGCCGGGGCGAAGGCGACCCGCGAGGAAGAGATCGCGTTTCTGGCCATGGAGCAGGTGCTTGGGGTCGACATCAAACTTGCGGATGCCGGCGCTGGCGACAAGATGCCCGACGGCTCTTGGGTATACCCTGACGGCCAGGAGCGCCACGGCATCGTCGAGGTCACCTCGCCCCCGGCCGCAAACGTGATGGCGCGGTGGGCGCGCGCGAAAAAGGCAGGACTGCCCCTGACCGAGAGCGGATCGATCCCCTTGCGCTTGAACGAACTCGCGCAGGTGTGCGATGAGATGCTCGCGGCGGACTGGGCCCAGGAGAACATCGACAAGCTCCTGGCCCAGTCCGCCGATGAACGGCACCTCTTCCTCTTTGGGCGGCGTCACGAGGAAGATCACTACTTCTTCCGGCTGTCCGATCTTGATGAAGACGGGAAACCTGAGCCCGTCGATGACCTTGTCCTCCCACATGGCATCTCGGACATATGGTTCCGGGGCCGGGCACGGCTGGACCGTGACCAACCACGTGATCAACCAGTAGGCACGATGGAACTTTGGTTGGCACGGTTTCACGCAAAGTCGGGTTGGCACCGCTACATGGTCCGGATCGAGGACCGGCACCTGCCGACCCCCAATCGCCATATCGCCGATGATCGTGTTCCCGCTGGATGGCGACAACCCAAAGATCGATCGGGGCTGTTGCGTTGAGCGTTGGCAAGATCTGACGCACCCTTGGGGCGTGAAATCTTCGACCAGGTCTCGCCGGTGGCTGCCTCCGAAGTCGGCTTTCGCCAGGTTCCGGTTTCCACCGGAGGTGATCGTGGTCGCGGCGCGCTGGTACCTGCGCTACAACTTGTCCTACCGCGATGTTGAGGAGCTACTGGTCGAGCGTGGTGTCGAGGTTGACCACGTCACGGTCTACCGGTGGGTCCAGCGGTTCACCCCGCTGCTGGCCGACGCCGCGCGGTTCGCCCGGCACTCACCAGGCGACCGATGGTTCGTGAACGAGACCTACGTCAAGATCACCGGGGTGTGGTGGTACGTGTACCGGGCGGTCGACCAGCACGGGCAGGTCATCGATGTGCTCGTCTCGGCCCGCCGCGACGCCGATGCGGCCCGGCGGTTCTTCCGTCGAGCGCTGTCGACGTTGAAGGTGACACCGAGCGAGGTGGTCACCGACGCCGCTGCGGTCTACCCTGCCGTGCTGGATGAACTGGTCCCCTCGGCATGGCATCACGTCGAGCAGTACGCCAACAATCCGATCGAGGCCGATCACAGCCGGCTCAAACACCGGCTGAGGTCGATGCGCGGGGTACGAACCGCGAAGTCGGCACAGATCGTCATCGCCGGCCACGCCTTCATGCAGAACCTCCGCCGCGGACATTACGAACTCGCCATCGCCCCCCCGCACACTCGGCGGGTCGCCGCCGCGTTCAGCGAACTCGCCAAGGCGATCTGACCACCGACACGACACCGGTTCAACGCGCCCACCGACTCAGCACAACGGCGCCAGGGCAACTCCACCGGCAAAGGCGACCCATGGCTGGCCGATACCCTCGGCGAGGTGGTCGCCGAAATCTCGCGCACCAACACCTTCCTCGGCGAACGCTACCGGCGCCTGGCCCGCCGACGAGGAAAGAAACGCGCGATAGTCGCCCTCGGCAACTCGGTACTGACCATCGTCTGGCACCTGCTGTCCGACCCGAATGCCCACTACCAAGACCTCGGCCCGAACTACTACGAGTCGAAGATCAGCCAACGGCGCCGCCAACGCGACCTCATCCGCCAACTCGAACACCTCACCGGCCAGAAAGTCAACTTTCCAACCCGCCACCCGAACTACCCCCCGCGACCTAACGACGCCCTCTACATCAAGCCCGGCCCCGCAACTCGGCGCCGGGAACTTCCCCTGCCCACTCACTCACTGATTTTCGAGTCAGCATCGGCACCCGGAACGTCCATCCATTTAGCAGTGCAACGATGCCAAGAAGCGCAGCCAGTCGTGCTGGCATTCAGCCCATCCACTCTTGTCACCGATGTGCCGGAGTGCGAAGGTGGATGCACGACGACTCGGGGAGCCAACGTGCGACGACGAGACCAGCTGATTCTCAAGTACCCCGCCCTGGACGCGCAGTTGAATGGCCTCTACAAGGAAATGAGTGCCTCTCGTGCCCTGCGTGAGTCCTTCCTGCGAGATCCCTCGGGGGTGATCTGGTCACAGATCTTCAAGGGTGAGGTGGCTTCTGTTCGCTCGAACCTCTCCAGCGCCAATCGGCTCCTCTACTGCTTCCTCGCGGATCCCGGCATGCGCCGGTGGGCCGAAGACTACAGTCGCGAAATGGCTGAAAGGTTCTCCCACCTCCGGGACATCCGCGACCCTGTCGAGCGCAAGCGAGAATTCCTGCTAGCCATCGACCGTGATGAGGTGGCGCGCGACTTCGCCCGAGCACTATCGAATGTCGGTGGACTCGAGTTGCAGACTGCCATAGTGTCCAACGAGGGCAAACTGAACCCAGTTGACCCGTTGGCGGCCGTGGCCGGTCCGGTCTTCACAGTCGTCGTCGTCGTCATCGCGGCGGCCGCGCTATTCGTCGCCGTCGCGGCAGACTTCGTTGTGCACCAGCACAACGCCTTCACCGGTCCCGAAAATGGTCGCGAACCTGGTCCAGAACCCGCCCCGGAGCCAGTCCCCGCGGAGGAAATCATCGACTGGCTCGGCCTGACCCGTGCCAACCTCAGAACAGTGGCCAACGTGCTGGGGACCGCAATGTCGACTACCGCCCAGGAGCTGTACGACCAGGGTGCGCTGAGTCAAGGCTCAGAGGAACTGCAAGCGTCACTAGATCGGCTTTCAGTCGAGGGCCGCATATGAGTGCGCTGTCCCCGATCCGACAACCCCGCGTGTTGTCGATCATGCCGACTTTCAGATGCACTGCAGCCTGCACCTACTGCGGCACGTTCAGCAACCCGTCATTTCGACATGCGTCTCTCGAGCCGGACGTCGTTCGTCGGATGATCGATCAGGCCGCGGAGGCGCGCTACCGAGGGGTCGTCTTCACGGGAGGAGAGGCGACGCTTGCACTGGATGTCGTCCTTGACGGCATCGCCCAGGCCTCATCTCTCGGTCTCGGCACTCGACTGGTCACTAACGGATGGTGGGCGGAGGACGACACTGCGGCGCACGAGGTGTTGGAACGCCTGGCCGCTGCAGGTCTGGACGAGCTGAACCTGAGCACCGGCGACGAGCACGTGGGTTTCGTGCCACTCTCGTCAGTGGTGCGAGCTGCCGCTACCGCCCTAGGGCTCGGGTTTCGCGTGATCTGCGTGATGATCGAAGTTACCCGGGACGCTAGCATCCGGGCCTCAGACGTCAGCGACAATCCGATCCTCGCCGCAGCCGCAGCCGCCCACCCGGCTGCGAACGTCCAGATCCTGGAGAGTCCATGGATGCCCACTAGACCCGACCGCCAGTTGGCCTATCCGCAGGAGTACCTGCTCAACCAAGATAACCTCGCGACCAAATCGGGTTGTGACAGCTGCCTGCGCACCACTACTGTCCAAGCTGATGGCAGGATAGCTGCGTGCTGTGGGCTTGGGATCCGCACCGTCCCTGAGCTTCAGGTTGGGCATGTCGACTCCACCACGTTACGTGAGGCCGACCAGACCGCCGGGGACGATCTTCTGAAGCGTTGGATCCGAGTCGAGGGACCAGAGAAAATCCTCGCCTGGGCAGCCGCGATCGATCCCGAGATCGAGTGGGAGAACCGGTATGCTCACAAGTGTCAGTCTTGCCTGCGGCTGTATCAGGACGAACGAGTGCGCACCGTGATCAACGAACACCATCAGGAGAAGATCGCCGATATCGTCCTAGGGGAATTCCTGCTGGAACACTTCGAGCCCGAAGCGGAATCCGGGTTCCCCTCGGAGCTCCCGACGAGTTGACTTGTCGTGGTGTGCGGCGATGACCATTCCGACCGGTGCGACTTCCGTTGTATTCTCCAGCGCAGATTGCCACGTCGAGCTCGCGGGCACCTTCACCGAGCCCCAGGTAAATGGCCCATTCCCCCTGGCCGTGATGGTGCCCGGGTCCGGCGCACTCGATCGGGACGCCACGTCGTTCGGGCACCAACCGTTCGCACGCTTGGCGACGGAGCTGTGTGACCTAGGCGTCGCTACGCTGCGGTACGACAAGCGCGGCACCGGCTTGTCCGGTGGCGACCTGGCGACCGCTGGCATAGATGATCACGTTTCCGACGTCATGGCCGCAGTCGACCATGTCTGGTCCCGCCGGGGTCCGATCGGCGGTCCTGTAGGCATTATCGGGCACAGCGAGGGCGCTGCCAACGCTACGTACGCCGCTGCGCTGGGCGCCCAGGTGGACTTCCTGGTGTTGCTGGCCGGCGCTGGCGTCAGCGGCATGGACCTACTGATGGAGCAGCATCGCAGGCTTTCAACGGCTGCGGGCCTGTCGGACGAGGCCTGCGAAGAAGCCCGAGAGCTGCAAGATCACGTGTTGCGTACGGTCCGCGACATCGACGATTATATCCGCCGCGCACAGCTTCTCAAGGAGCTGCTGGCTCCGATGACGGACGGGCACGAGCTCAACACAGAGATTGAACAACTCGCCAGCCCGTGGTTCCAGGACTTCGTGCGGCGCGATCCGACGACGGCCTTAGTCCAGGTCGCGTGCCCGGTCTTGGCGATCTGGGGTGATCTGGATGTCCAGGTGCCGCCGGAGTTGCACGTGCCGGCTATCCGAGCGGTCGCACCCGGGTCGACCGTCGAAGTGTGGCCCGGCGTGAACCACCTCTTCCAGCAGGCGACGACCGGCCTGCCAGACGAGTATGCCCGACTACCCGAGGGAATGGCCGGCGTCGCCGCCCGTGTGTCGTCCTGGCTCGGTCAGATCGGCCTGCTCCGGAGGAGTACGGGGTGATCGGTAAGCTCGTCCTGGCGAACGGCCAGAGTTGCTATTGTGCCCGCCGACTTCCTGAACCCCTCAACGGCCAGATAGCGAGGGCGCTGGTCATCCGCTGCGCGGTCTTGGGCGCCACACGTCGGCACTCGGCCACGATGAACCCGGTGACCTCGGCGGTGTCCATCGCGCTCAGGTTGACCGCATCAGCGTTGCCGTGCCCAGCCAGCAGCGGACGGACCAGATCGACTCGCGCGCAGGTACTCCAGCAGCGGCGTCAACGCCTTGAACGTCCTGCCGTAGGTGTGGCCCGCGGCGCGGCGCGCGATCAGGTACTCCGCGGCAACCGCATCGGTCAATGCGCCGCAACCCATCCCCAGCCCAGCCATCCAACCGCTCAAGTGCGCGGCCAGTTGCAGCTGGATCCGGGCCGAGACCGAAGCGTAACCGATGCGAGACAACGCGGTCGCGTAGCCTGTGGGGTTCCAGAAAGGCGTCACTGTGGTTGACCTGCGATGATCTGTTGCCGTGCTGTCACGTCGGGCATCATCGTGATCTATCGCGCTGCGGTTGCTGTACCTCGTGCTCTGCCGCCTCTTCGGGTGGCTGAGGCTGCTCAGATCGACCAGCGCGGCCAAGGATGTGGAGATCCTGGTTCTGCGGCACGAGAACGCGGTGCTGCGCCGGACTCTCCGGCCTGATCCGGCTGTTGCCGCGGGCGTTGCGGGCGCATCGCCTGGTCACCCCGGCCACGGTGCTTGCCTGGCATCGGCGGCTGGTCGCCAACGCTGGGCCCATCCCCGCCGGCCGTGCCGCCCGCCGGTCGACGTCCCTGTCGCTGTCGCCCAGTTGGTCGAGCGGATGGCGCGGGACAACCCCGGCTGGGGCTACCAGTGCATCCGCGGTGAACTACGCGGCCTCGGCCACGATGTCGGGACGTCAACGATCCGCCGGATCCTCAAACGGCTGGGCGTCCCGCCGGCACCGGTGCGCCGTGACCACACGACCTGGCGGCGGTTCCTGCGCGTCCAGGCCTCGACCACGCTGGCGTGCGACTTCTTCCATGTCGATTGCGCCGTGACGCTGCAGCGCCTGTACGTGTTCTTCGTGCCGGAGGTCGGCAGCCGCTACGTCCACGTCCTGGGTGTCACGGCGAACCCCGGACGGGGCGTGGACACTGCAGCAGGCCCGCAACCTGCTCATGGACCTGGGCGAGCAGGCCGAGCGGTTCAGGTTCCTGATCCGGGACCGGGGCGGGCAGTTCACCGCCGCGTTCGACGCCGTGCTGGCCGATGCCGGCATCACCGTGTGCAAGATCCCGCCACGTAGCCACCGGGCCAACGCGTACCCGGAGCGGTTCGTCGGCACGGTCCGCGCGGAGGTCACCGACCGGATACTCATCGCCAATGAACGGCACCTACGCCGGACTCTGGACCGCTACGCCCGCCACTACAACGGACGCCGCCCGCACCGGGCGCTGCAACTGCAGCCGCACGTTCCGACCGGCCCGTGATCGACCTGACGCTGGAGCGGATCAAGCGGCGGCCGGTCCGCGGCGGACTGATCAACGAGTACGAGCGCGCCGCGTGAATTGCCCAGCTCAGGCCATGTTACGGGGTTTTGGAACCCCACACCGTAGCGGCAAACAACGAGCCGAGCTCGGCGATCCGCAGCGGCTGCCCGGCGGTGCGCAGGGTGCACGCATCCAGCGCCCATCCCAGGCCGGTGGTACGGGGGTGGTCGGTCATTCCCTCACGCCAACGTACCCACGTAGCGGATGCGAGTCTGGTGGAGCATGATGCTCAGCCGTCGTCGGGCTCCGCAAAGCCGCTCAGCGTCTCGGCCGCCCATTCGCGCGTGTGCGCATCGACTGTGTCGTCATCGGCGATCTCCGACAGCACGGCGATGAACTCGGTCTCCTCGAGATCGAGGCGGCCCAGCACGTTCACCAGCCTGGAGGCGCCGCTGGGACTGTCCTCCAGGCGCGGATCGGCCAGCAGCAGCGCCAGCACCCGGACTCGGCGCGGATCATCCGTGCGGCTCAGCGCGCTCGCCGCCACCGCACGCGCGTCGCCGTCGAGGAGGCGGTCACCGGCGAGCGCGACGAGGCGGTCGGGTCCGCGTGCGTCACCGGCCTTGGTGAGCGCGATCGCGGCGCGGACGCGGACGGCGGCGTCGAGGTCGGCGTCTGCCGCGAACGCGTCGAGCTGTTTAGCTCCGGTCGGATCGCCGTACCGTGCTAGCGCGGCGCTCACCCAGATGCGGAAGTCCAGGTCGACGGTGCCGTCGGCGGCGATCGCCGTCAGCGCCGACCGGTGGCGAGGTCCGCCGCCGTGGTCGAACGTGCCGATCATCGCCGCGGCGCTGATCCGGTCAGAGCCTTCGGTGCCAGGGTCGGTGGCGAGCGCTTCGAGTAGCGGAAGGCCTCGGGGGTCGCCGGCTTGGCCCAGCCCGTTGGCAGCGATCAACCGCGTTGCCGGATCCGCGTCGCTGTTTGGGCATGCGCCGCGAGCAGGTCGAGTTGCTGGTCGAACGCGGTATCGAGGTCGACCACGTCACGGTCTACCGATGGGTGCAGGGCTTCACGCCGCTACTGGCCGACGCGGCACGGTTCTGCCGGCACTCACCAGGTGACCGGTGGTTCGTCGACGAGACATACGTCAAGGTCGTCGCCGGCGTGTGGCGCTACGTGTACCGGGCCGTCGACCAGCACGCGCAGGTCATCGACGTGCTCGTGTCGGCCCGCCGCGACGCCGGTGCGGCCCGCAGGTTCTTCCGCCGCGCGCTGTCGATGCTGAAGGTGAACCCCACCGAGGTGGTCACCGACGCCGCCCCCGTCTACCCAGCCGTGCTCGAAGAGCTGGCCCCGCAGGCGTGGCACCACGTCGAACGACACGCCAACAACCCGGATCGAGGCCGACAACAGCCAGCTCAAACACCGGCTGAGACCGATGCGCGGGCTCCAAACCGACAGGACCGCGCAAGTGATCATCGCCGGACACGCCTTCATGCAGAACCTGCGCCGCGGTCACTACGAGATCGCGATCGACACCCCGCCCGCTCGACGGGTCGCCGCGGCGTTCGCCGAACTCGCCAAGGCGATCTGACCGGGAGACGACGCAGGTTCAACGCGTTCACCGATCCAGAAATGCAACGGCCCAGCTGAGTCCCGCCCTACCACCAGCTGATCCGGGTCGTCGGGGCTTGCCCCGGCGACCCGGACTCATCTCGGAAGCCGGCCCGGGACGGTCTTCAGTGCCCTGCCGGCGGCTACGGCACCGGCGGGCGGAACTCGATCGCCAGGCCGGTGACCGGATCGCCCCAGGTCGCGAAGGGCCGCAGCCCGACGCTGCCGGACTGGTTCTCGATCCCCACGATCTCGTAACCGCTGCGGTCGGCGGCGGCGACGTCGAGGTACTGGTACCGGACCCGCCCGTCGGCGTACAGCATCACCTGCACGGTCACCCGGCCGGAGGTGCCGGCCACCAGCGCGTCGTGCCACTCGATCACGAACCGCTGATCCGCACCCGAACCGGCGCTGCCGGTGCGCACGCTGGATGAGGCGTCGATGACGAGATCGTCGAAGTAGGCGAACAGCGCCGCGTTCGGCGCCGCGGCATCCGGCACCGAGTCGTAGTACGGCTTGCCCGCGTACGGTCCGCCGAAGGTCAGCAGCCCGTTGGTGGACACGTACACCGAGGTGTAGTCGACCCCGTAGTGGCGGAACGCGAACGGCAGCGTCACTGCGGCCGTGGCGTCGTCGCCGGTCAGCGGCACGGTGTTCGTCGCACCGGTCGTCTGCGGCGTGGTCGGGAAGCACTGCCGCCCGGTGCTGTCGGTGGTCCGGTTCGCGCTCACGTCCTTCACCACGCCGGAGGTGCCGACGTTGAGGTAGGTGTAGCCGATGTTCTGGCAGGCGCCGTACAGGATCAGCAGGTAGTCGCCGGGGATCACCTCGGGCACCTCGTAGCTGCCGTCGGCGCCGCTGACTGCGGTGTAGCCGTTGGGCCCGATGTACGGGAACAGCACCACCGTCGCCCCGCCGACCGGCTCGCCGTCGTCGTCATAGGCGAACCCGCTGACCCGCCGGTACTGCGACGGGGCGAGCGTGACGTCACGCACCACGAACCCCTCGGTCACGCCGACCGTGAACGGCACCGTCACCGGCGTGAACGCGTCGCGGTAGTAGCGGGCGGTGTAGGCGCCCGGCGCCAGCAGGATCCGGTATCGCCCGTCGGGCCCGGTGAGCACCGACTCCGCCTCGTTGGCCGTGGACACCACCACCTGCGTGTCGGCGATCGGGGCACCGGCGCCGTCGACGACCCGGCCGGTGAACACGCCGCGCATGCTGATCCGGTACGACCGCCCGGCCCGCAGCACCGGCTCGTCGCGGGAGATGCGCAGCCCTCGCACGCCCGAGGCGTCCTCCACGCCGATGGTGGCCGAGTCACCGGCCCCCCGGTCGCTGGCGGCCAGCGCGTCGTAGTGCAGCACCACGTCGCCGTTCTCGCCGAGTTCGATCGCGAACGTGACCCGCTGGTCAGGCTCGTCGGCGAACGCCACATCGCGCCACTCGACGGTGAACCGCCGGTCCGGTGCGCTGCCACTGGTGCCGGTGCGGACGCTGGCCTGGGCGTCGACCAGCAGGTCGTCCCAGAAACCGTAGACGGCGGCGTTGGGGCTGTCGTGGGACGGCACCTCGCCGTTGATCGACAGCTGGCTGGGCCGGTCGAACGAGATCATGCCGTTGGTGGAGACGTACGCGGTCGGGTAGGACTCGCTGTACAGCGGGAAGCTGAACGGCAGTGTCACCGTGGCCGTGGCGTCGTCTCCGGTCAGCGCCAGCACCGACGTGGTCGCCGGGTGCGCGGTCGCCGTGGAGGCGCAGCCGTAGCTGGGGCTGTCGGTGCGCGGCGCGGCCGCCACGGTCACCGTCTCGTCCCAGTCGACGGTCACCGCCATCGTGGTGGCGCCGGCGCAGCCGTCGCCGCCGAACCGCAGCGTGTACTGCCCGGCGGGCACGTCCCGCAGGCCGAACCAGCCCAGCCCGTCAACCTTCGCGGCGGGCAGCGGCGTGCCCACGAACGAGACGGTGCCGCCCATCGCCGGCACGGTGCCCTGCTTGACCTGGCCCTGCACCCGGTAGCGGGGCACCCGGGTGAGCTGCATGTCGCGCCGGACGCTGACGCCCTCCTGTACCTGCACCGCCACGGTGCGGTTCTGGAAACCGAACCCGGTGGCGGTGAGCTGGTAGTCGCCGATCGGCAGCGGCAGGCTGAACGAGCCGGCGGGGTCGGTCACGGCGGTGCGGGTGGTGTCGCCGCCGCTGCGGGCAGTCACCGACGCGCCGGCGACCGGCCGCCCGGCCAGGTCGGTGACGGTGCCGATGGTGGTGCCGAGCGGACCGCGCGGCACGGCGGCGACCGCCGAGTAGGCGTCGAGCCGGCCCTCACCCCACACGTTGTTGTCCCCGCCCGCGCCCGCGCAGCTGGCGTCGGGCATGTCCACGGCGGTGGCGCCCAGCAGCCGCCGGGTCTCGGCGATGTCGCCGACCAGCGACGGAGCGGCCGACCACATCAGCGCGACGGTCCCGGCCAGGTGCGGGGTCGCCATCGAGGTGCCACTGAAGGTGGCGTAGCCGTTGGACGGCACCGTCGAGCGCACCGACACCCCCGGCGCGGAGATGTCGGGCTTGACCTCGTCGTTGAACCGGGAAGGCCCACGGCTGGAGAACCCGGCGATGTGGTTGTCGACGTCGAAGGCACCGACGCTGAACGAGGAGGGATAGTCGCCGGGCGAGGACGCCGTGTCGCAGGCCGCGCCCGAGTTGCCGTTGGCGAACGCCGGGAAGATGCCCGCCTGCACCCAGGCGTTGACGATATCGGCGTAGAACGGGTCGCCGCTGCCACCGCCCCACGAGTTGTTGACGATGTTCGGGGCCAGGTCGGGTCGCGGGTTGAGCCCGGCCCCGTCGGTCGGCGCGATCACCCACTGACCCGAGCGCAGCAGCGCGCTGTCGGTGCACGAGTCGCCCTCGCAGCCCTTGGCCGCGATCCATTTCGCCCCGGGCGCGACACCAGTCTGGTTCGATGCGTCGCCGCCGACCATCGTGCCCATGGTGTGCGTGCCGTGGTCGTTGTTGTCGCAGGGCCCGTTGGTGAACTGGCCGCACACCTGCGACGGGTCGAACCAGTTGTAGTCGTGCTGGAACCCGGTCGCGGTCTTGCCGCGGTAGTGCTCCACCAGCGCCGGGTGGTCGAACTGCACCCCGGTGTCGATGTTGGCCACCACGATGCCCTCGCCTCGGGTGCCGAACTGCGACCAGACCTCGGGCGCCCGGATCCGGTCCACGCCCCACTCGACCCCGCCGACCGCGGCGGCGCGCGGTGCCGGCTGCGCCTGCTGGAGCTTCACCGTGCCCGACTCGCGGATGCGGGCGATGTCGGACCGGGCGGCCAGCGCCTGCACCAGCGGAGCGTCAGCGTCGGACACGATCACGGCATTGGTGAGCCAGAACTGCTCGAACCGGGCGTCGTGGCCGCGTAGGTAGTCGGCCAGCGGCTGCTGGCTGCGCGAGGCGGTCAGGCCGAGCTGGCGGAAGACGTACCCGGCGCGCTCGGCGTGCTGGGCGATGCCCGCGGCGGCGCTGAGGTCGGCCCTGTCGCGCATCAGCACCATCACGGTGGCCCGGCCGCTGCGGGCCAGCGCCTGGTTGACCTGCTCGTCGACGGCCGCGCTCGGGGTGGCGCCGCCCGAGCGGGGGGTGCCGTCGCGGTAGTAGACGTCGAAGTAGTCCTTGACCTCGTTGGCGGACCTGCCGGCCAGCGCGGCGGTGTCGATACCGGAGAACTCTGCTTCCAGCAGGTCGGCCAGCCGGCCCGAGCCGTGCGCCCGGTCGGCCTCGATGTACGCGTCGATCACCGAGACGGTCTCGTCGATCACCGCCTTGGTGGCGATCGAGCCGGCCCCGGCGGCGGTGCCGACTGTGGACAGCAGCGGTGCGAGGGTCTGCATCACGTGCGCGGTCTTGCGCTGCAGCACCGGATCGGCGCCCAGCAGCGCCAGCGCGTCGGCGTTGGCCTGCTGGTAGACCAGGTTGAAGTGGGCCAGGGCCGGGCTGTCGGCGTCTTCGAGCAGCTGGCGGGCCCGCAGCAGCGCCCCGGTGACCTGCTCCAGCCCGAAGCCGGAGGTGGACAGGCCGCCCAGGCCGTCGCCGTGCAGCGACATCTCGGCGAAGCAGGAGCACGAGCCCCGGGCCACCTCGGCCACGCCGTCGACGCCGACCGAGCCCCAGGCCCGCCACACCTCGTCGGCCTGCGTGGACTGCTTGCCGTACAGGTCCCAGGCCGACTGCAGGGTGGCGTTGCGGGCGTCGGTGAACCCCGACTGCGGGGCGAGGTAGATCACCAGCGCCCGGTAGAAGATCTTCGCGGCGGGCCGGATGCCGATGCGCTTGGCCAGCACGTAGAACGCCTTGTTCGGGATGCCGCTGTTGGTGTGCACACCGCCGTTGTCGAAGCAGCCGAACTCGAAGTCACGCAGGTGGTCCGGCTGGCCGTAGGCGGTCGGGTCGGCCATGTCACGGATCGTGCCCAGCGCCGAGCCGGTGCCCATCAGCCAGTTGGTCTGGCCGGTGACGTACTCCTCGAGCGCCTCGCCGAAGATGTCGGAGAAGCTCTCGTTGAGCGCCCCGGACTGCCCGTCGTAGAGCAGGTTCGCGGTGAACTGGGTGACCGCGTGGGTCCACTCGTGCCCGACGATGTCGCGGGTGGTCATGTTCTCGCCGAAGATGATGCCGTCGGTGCCGTTCCAGTACGCGTTGTTGAACGACTGCCCGACGACCTCGGTGTACCGGGTCGCCATCTGCAGCCTGGCCCCGTTGCCGTCGTAGCTGTCGCGGCCGTACTCCTGCAGGAAGTAGTGGTACCAGTCGCCGGCGTAGTCGTAGGCCTGGTTGACGTTGGCGATCGAGCTGGGCGGGCCGCCCTCGTCGCGGGCGGGCGGGTCCTGCTGGTTCGGGGTGTTGGCGGCGTCCCACACGGTGCGGTGCAGCGCGCTCTCGCTGAGCTGCTGCACCTTGACGATACGACCGCTGCCCGCGGCGTCGACGAAGTAGGCCCGGGTGCCGTGCTCGCCGCCGTCGGTCAGCACCACCCGCCAGGTCAGCGTGGTCTGCGTGGGCCGGTCCGGATGCGGCGGCTCGGGCAGGAGGTAGAGCTTCGCCGGTTCGGCCTGCGTCGCGCCGGGCATGGCCCGCAGCGCGGTGCGCACGGCGCGGGTCGAGGCCAGTTTCGGTCGGGTGTCGCCGACGGTCAGCGCGGGCTGCATGCCGTTGGTCAGGCCCCGCACGGTGCCGCCGGTGGCGTCGAGGTGCACGCCGACCCGGGCGCCGTACACGGGCACGCCCCGCACCGCCTGGTCGAACCACTGGTGCTGCTGGCCGAGCCCGTCGCGGTCGAGGCGGGTCGGCACCAGCTGGCCGGTGGGGTCGGCGACGGCGAAGACGCCGGCATGCTCGCGCAGCCAGCCGGTGACACCGCCGCGCACCGGGCTGGCCAGCGCCAGCATCGAGGGCACGCCCCGCCACGGGTCCTGGGTGGCCAGGAACCGGTCGCCGCTGGCCTGCCGCAGCGCCTCGACCGCGTCCTGCACCCCCCGGCGGAACGGGTCGCTGGGCACGGCCTCGACCACCGGGCCCGCCGCGACGGCCGGCTGGGGGGCCGGCTGCGGCCCGTTCGAGCCCACCACCGTGAACGTGGCCAGCACCGTCAGCACCGCCGCGAACACCGGTGCGAGCCGGCGTGCCCCGTCCGGGGTGCGGCGGGCCAGCACGCCGTGCAGCCAGGCACCGGCCCGGCCCGCGGCGGCGGCCCACAGCGGCGCGAACAGCAGCACCAGCAGTGGCGAGGTGCGCACCACCGCGAACCGGTCGGCCGGTCCGAGCGTCGGAGCCAGCACCGCCACCAGCGCCATCACCAGGGCGTACCCGGCGGCGCCGGCAGCCAGGACCCGGCCGGCCGGGCGGCCGCGGCGGCGCGCGTACGCCGCCGACAGCGCGCCGACGGTCAGGCCACCGGCCAGCGGCGCCAGCACGAGCAGCACCAGCGGCGAGCCGGCGAACAGCATGGCGGCGGGCCAGAACTCGCCCTCGACGCCCATGTTCGGCAGGGACCAGTGCACCGGCGCACCGGTCGCCGCGGCACCGGTCGCCACGACGGTGGCCAGGTCTCCGCCGAGCGTCCGCGCGACCAGGCCGGTCTCGCCGGTCGCGTCAGCGAGCAGGGCCAGCAGCAGCCAGCCCACCGCGACGGTGACGGCCAGCCCGCACAGGCCCAGCGCCGCCGCCGTGCGCGCGACGCGGGCAGTCTTCATCCAGGTGCGCATCCTGCAAGCCTCCCGTGAGCCGGCACCACCTTCCGATGTGGTGGATCGCCGACCAAGCCCGATGCATAGGTTCTGCGGCGGCCAGTATTTGCACTATCGGCAAATATGTCAATGACTGTTTCGACAGCTTGGACGGTCATTGACGGTCACCACGGTTGGCTATACGGTGGTCCCGCTCGGCGCCCAACGGAGGCGGTCCATTGAGGACTGACGGGTCTGCCGCGCTGCCGGGAGGCCTGTCGTGAAACGCCGCAGCCGCATGTCCGCAGTCCTGCTGCTCGTCGCGGCCGTGCTCACCGCCCCGGCCACGACCGGGCGCGCGCGGGCCGACTCCAGCCCGGTGTCGCCGCCGGCGCAGCGACACAACGTCTCGGTGGGCGGCGTGGCGACCAAGGCCGACGACAGCACCCGGGCCCATGGCTCGACGTCGTCGCAGCACACCCCGCAGTCGCCCAGCACGACGGTGGTCCCGGTCAGCAACGACATCGCCGGCGCCACCGCGCTGGCGACCGAGGCGTTCGACGGCGGCGGCCTGGTGGACGCCTCGTTCGTGACCGCTCCCCCGGCCTACGCCACCCACGGCATGGTCAAGGACCTGGGCGGCTTCCCCTCGGCCAGCGCCTACGGCGCGCTGCTGACCACCGGTGACGCCCGCTGGGCGGCCGAGGACAACGACTACGGTTCCTCAGGCCGCGACTCCGGCGGCGGCATCGTGCGCGGGGCGCGCACCTACGACGTGACGGTGCTCAAGGCGACGTTCGACGTCCCGGCCGGCATGAACTGCTTCAACATGAGCTTCCGGTTCTACTCCGAGGAGGTTCCGGAGTTCACCGGCAAGGCCTACAACGACGCGTTCATCGCTGAGATCGACACCGACAACTGGACCACCACCGCCTCGACCGTCAACGCGCCGTCGAACTTCGCCCACGACGGCTCCGGAAACCTGGTCAGCGCCAACACCAGCGGACCGCTGGGCATGTCCGCCGCGCTCGCCGCGGGCAGCACCTACGACGGCGCCACCCCGGTCCTGATCGCCACGACCTCGATCTCACCCGGCCGGCACACGCTGTACCTCAGCCTGTTCGACCAGTACGACGCCGTGTACGACTCCGCCGTCGTGGTCGACCAGATCCGCTACACCAACGTGGCGACCTGCCCCACCGGCACCGGCGCGCAGAACCGGCCGATCATCTTCGTGCCGGGCATCATGGGCAGCTTCCTGGAGGACGGCGACGGCAACGAGGTGTGGCCGAACCAGCAGTATGCCGCCGACCCGTGGGACTTCCTGCTCAAGGACCTCAAGCTCAACAACGACGGCTACACCGCCTGCTGCGGCGTCAAGCTCGGCCGGCGCGGCATGATCGCCGAAACCGCCGGCACGGACGTGTACCGGTCCACCGTCGAGCATCTGATGTCCAACGGGTACGTGCTGGACCGCAACAACAAACCCGAACCCAACGAGACCCTGTTCCTGTACCCCTTCGACTGGCGGCGCTCCGCGCAGGCCAACGCGACGGCGCTGCTGCAGCTCGTCGACCGGATCCGGGACGTCACCGGCCACGACAAGGTCAACATCCTGGCGCACTCGCAGGGCGGCCTGGTGGTGCGGGCCATGCTGAGCCTGGCCGGCTCCTACGGGCGGGTCAACCGGGTGGTCACCCTGGGTACGCCCAACCTGGGCGCGGCGCTGGCGATCTCGGTGATGAAGTACAAGCTCAGCTGCATGCCGCCGGCATCGCTGCTGGGCGGGTGCATCCTCAACCGCGACACGGTGCGCGACGTGGCGCAGAACTTCAGCGGCCTGCTGGAGCTGCTGCCCTCGGACCCGTACTACTGGGCGATCGGCTCACCCATCGTGCGCAAGTACGACGCCGACGGTGATGGCCAGATCGACGGCAGGCTCGACGAGGGGCAGGTGTTCGCCCTGTTCAACGACACGAGCCAGCACAACCCGTCGCTGATCCTCGCCGCCCAGGCCTGGCACGACAGCCACGACCTGTGGAATCCGGTCGACTCCAGCGTCGGGCTGGTGCGCGTCTTCGGCTACGACTACCTCACCCCACAGCGCATCAACCTGACCCAGGACATCGAATGCGACACCGGCGACTGGGCACCGCCGAACTGCTACGCGCTCGAGCACGCCGAGTTCGACCAGGACTACGACGGTGACGGGGTGGTGCCGAAGGGCTCGGCCACCATGGTCAACCCGGTGCACGACCTGACCGGCGGCCGCCCGTCCTACGGCGTACGCTATGGGCACAACTCGATGGTGTTGAAGAAGGACGTGATCGACTACGCGGTGGCGGTGATGCGGGTCAACGGGCCGACCAACGCCATCACCGCCGACCCGACCACGTTCGCGGTCACCGGCGCGGTCGCGCCGGCCTCGTTCACCCAGCATGTCGACCCGCCCGACGGCATCGAGATCACGGTCGCGGGCAACACGCACGGGCTGGTCACCGACGCCGACGGCTGGCGCACCGGCGTCACCGACGCCGCCACCGGCTGGACCGCCTCCGACATCCCCGGCAGCACCTACCACGAGGCACCCGCCTACGCGACCGTCGGCCTGACCACGGAGACCACCGGCACCGCCACCGGCCGATGGACCGTCACCGCCCCCGGCGACGTGCGCATCCGCGTGTACGGCTACACCGACGGCGTGAAGACCTCGCTCACCCCGTACCCCCCGATCCGAGCCGCGGCCGGTGCTGTGCTGACCCTCGCCGACCTGGCCGTCCCCATGGGCACGGCGCCCGCGGTCGCGGTGGACGACGACGGCGACGGCGACGTGGACCGCACGGTCGCGCCGATGCCGACCGTCACCGGCGCCGCCGTGACCGACCTGCTCAAGCCGGTCAGCAGTGCCTCGCTGGCACCGTTCACCGCCGGCAACGGCACCGCGCGGGTGCACGTCACCCTCACCGCCACCGACGACACCGGCGGCTGCGGCATCGGCCGCATCGAATGGCAGCACGCCGCGAGCGGCACCAGCGCCCTGTACAGCGGCACGCCGCTGGACTTGCCGCGCACCGGCACCCTCGCCGTGCGGGCCATCGACTGCGCGGGCAACGTCCAGGCCCCCTACCTGTTCGTCAACCTGGCGGCCTGAGAGGTCCAGGGCGGGCCTTGGTAGGCAAGTGATGGCGCTGTTGCATTGTCGGATCGCCGGGCGTAGGTAGTTCAGGTGCACCGCCTGGGCCCGCCGGTCACCCCGGGCAGCGGCCGACGCGGACGACATCCGGAACGCTTCGAGCCACGACTCCCAGTGTCGGCAGCGCTCCGAGAACCAGTGCACGGCGTCGGCGACCGCCATGACCTCGGCGTGCCGACCCGCAGCGCGCCGAGCCAGTTGAGGCTCTCCTGCTCCAGCCACCGTCCCGCCTCTTCGGCCGACCCCGGCCCGGCATCGGTCCCGCTCGCGGCCGGCCTGAGTGCGTGAGGTTCGCCGCCGCGGCCCGCGTACGCTGGATCGAACCAGCGGCCCGCCGCGACCGTGGTGCCGAGCAACCAGGTGACCATGTGGTCCTCGACTTCCCGCCGGTCCTCCGCCGGCTCCTCCTCCGCCAGGCGCGCCCGTGCGAACAGTCGGATCACGTCGTGGAGCCGGCACCGACCCCCGGTCACCGGCTGGAGCAGCCCGAGCTCCGCCAACTCCTCCAGCGCCGCTTCGGCCTCGCGTACGCCCAGCCCCGCCACTTCGGCGGCGAGATCGATCCCGCTGTCCGGACCGGGGATCAGCGCCAGCCGCCGGAAGATCCGCGCCGCGGCCGGCGACAGCTGCCGATAGGAGAGCATGAACGGCGCCGCGATCTGCAGATCCCCGGCGACCAGCTGGCCGATCCGCTCGTCAGAGTCGGTGAGTCGGCGCAACAGATGCGCGATGCTCCAATCCGGATGGCTGAGCAACCGGTTCCCGGCGATCCGCAGGGCCAGCGGCAGATCCCCGCACGCCTGAGCCAGCCCGACCAGAGCCGTCTCCGGTTCCGCCCCCGAACGCTGCGCGCCGATGATGCGCCGCAGCAGCGCGACCGCTTCGCCCCGGCTCAGGCCCGGCAGCGTGAGCCGGTCCACCGCCTCCAGACCGGCCAGCCCGCGGCGGCTCGTGACGATGGTCAGCGCCGGCCCGGCGCCGGGCAACAGCGGCCGGACCTGCGCCTCGCCGGCGGCGTTACCTGGAGCGGGTGCAGCAGGCGCTGCACCCGCTCCAGCGCCTGCTTGCCGGCCAGAGCCAAAAACAGCATCAGCCACTACAGAAAGTACGACTCTCGACTCCGTCGACACATGCGGTGAGGTTTGGGTAATGCTGCTTTGTTCCGGATGACGTCGATCCGTAACGGCGCGCTGCTGAAGTGTTTTCCACAAGCGGCTGCGAGGTGTCACCACCTCGGCACTTGTCCGGAGGACACCATGCCTGAGATGTATTTCCTAGTCCGATGGCCGGACGGTGCGATTCAGCGGTGTTATTCACCATCGACCGTGATCGAGGACTTCTTGGCGCCGGGCGCCGTGTATCCGCTCGCGGACTTCGTCGAGCGCAGCCGGCAGGCGCTGGGCATCGCCGGCGACAGGGTGCGTGCGAAGTACGGCTTCGCCTGCGGCTCGGCCGCCGACCAGCTCGCCCAGATCGAGGCGACGGCAGCCGGGTTCGGGTCCGTACCGGAGGCTGCGGTCACGGTGGAGGCCATCACGCGCGCGAACGGGCAAGCCCGGTGACCCTCTCCGGTGCGCACTACCCGGTCGTGGTCGTCGGTGGGGGCCAGGCCGGCCTTGCGGCCAGCTACTGCTTGCGGCAGCGAGGCATCGATCACCTGGTGCTGGAGGCCAACCGGCTCGGACACGAGTGGCGTACCCACCGTTGGGACTCCTTCTGCCTGGTGACCCCGAACTGGCAGTGCCGACTGCCCGGCTTCCCCTACCGGGGGCCGGATCCGGACGGGTTCATGGTCCGCGACGAGATCGTGCGATACCTGGAGGAGTACGCGGCCTCGTTCGGGCCGCCGCTGATCGAGGGTGTTCGCGTGAGCAGGCTACGCCGTGCGGCCACCGGAGTCTTTGAACTGTCGACCTCGCACGGCCGGCTGACCGCCGATCAGGTGGTGGTGGCCACCGGCCCCTATCACACGCCATCGGTGCCGCGGGTGGCCGAGCGGCTGCCCGCCGACATGGTGCAGCTGCATTCGGGGGACTACCGCAGCCCTGGCCAACTGCCCGACGGCGCGGTGCTGGTCGTCGGCACCGGCCAATCGGGATGCCAGATCGCGGAGGACCTGCACCTGGCTGGTCGGCCCGTGCACCTGGCCGTCGGCAGCGCACCGCGGGTCGCCCGGTTCTACCGGGGGCGCGACTGCGTGGCCTGGCTGGACGAGATGGGCCACTACCGCAAGGGCATCGACGAGTTCGCCGACGCTGACGCCGTACGGATGCGGGTCAACCATTACGTCACCGGCCGCGACGGTGGCCGGGACATCGACCTGCGCGCATTTGCCCGCGACGGCATGCGGCTCTACGGCCGACTGGCCGTCGTAGCAGGTGCGATCATGTCGTTCGCCGACGATCTGCGGGCGAACCTGGACGGTGCCGACGCGGTAGCCGAGGGCATCAAGGACGCCATCGACGCGCACATCGCCGCCCACGCCATCGACGCACCCCGGGAAGCGCGGTACACACCGGTGTGGGAGCCGTCCGCCGACCATCCGCGCTCGCTGGACCTGCGTGCGGCCGGCATCACCTCGGTGGTGTGGTCGACCGGCTTCGTCCGTGACCACCGCTGGATCGAGGTTCCCGTATTCGACGGCCGCGGCTACCCGATGCACTGGCGCGGCGCGACCAGCTGCCCGGGGCTGTACTTCCTGGGCCTGCCCTGGCAGCGCAGCTGGGGTTCGGGCCGGTTCGAAGCGGTGGGTCGCGACGCCGAGTTCCTTGCCGGGCACATCGACGCCTCCCGCCGGCTGGCCGACGTCTGCGGCACCCTCACCGGTGCGCCGCCGACGCTGTCCGTTGCGCTGCCGGTCGGTTGAGGCAGGACGCGCCATGGTTTCCGACGCTCACCGGCACATCGGTGTCCTTCCCGCATACCCCTTCTACGGCGGCCCGCCGGTCAACCCCGACACCACCGCCCGCGCCACCATCAAACAGGTGATCGCCGACCTGGATGCCGAAGGCACCGAACGGGCCCTGGTCCTGCCCAACTACGGGGTGCCCGATCCGGCGGTCGCCTTCTCCTTCAACGAGCTCGTCATCGAGGCGGCGCAGACAGACGAGCGGATCCGGGCGGGGTTGTGGGTGTCGCCGCGTCCGGCTGATGCCGAACGCACACTTCGCGCTCTGGCACTGGCGGGCGAGGAGGGAGTGCGGGCGCTGAAGCTCAGCTTCCTGCTCGGCGGCCGGGCCACGGATCCGGCCTGCCGCCCGATGCTGGACCAGATCTTCGACCATGCGCAGCGCCACGGCCTGGTGGTCCACGTGCACACCTCCCCGGGCGCCGCATCCGACATCGACGAGATCGGCAACCTCGTCGAGTGGTACGCCGACCGCGTGCCGGTGCACCTGGTGCACTTCGGCGGCGGTATGAGCGGGCACATCAAGCTGGTCGGCAGCCGGTTCTTCGACTGGATCGCGGCCGGAAAACGCGTCTACACCGACCTGTCCTGGGCCATCGGCTTCGCCCCGTACTGGCTGGCACAGGAGATCGAGCGGCGCGGCATCGGCCACGACCGGGTGCTGTTCGCCAGCGATCAGCCGTGGGGTGACTACGCGGGCGAGTACGCCCGGATGTCCGCTGCGACCGGCGGCGGTGAGCTGGCAGACCTCGTCTTCCGGGACACCTTCGCCACCCTTTACCGCTGAACACCCATCTATCCGAAGGAGAGCACGCAATGACCGTCGACCAGACCGACCTGGAGAAGCAGAGCCTGGCGGAGATCCCGCACCCGTCCCTGCCGGAGGGCTCCAGCATCTACGGCAGCACCAAAGTGTTCCCCGACTATCAGGCCGAGAACGGCGAAACATACTTCACGCTGGTGCACGGCATCGCGCACGAGTCGTCGGTGAGTTTCGTGGCGGTCCTGCAGGCCACTCGCGCGCTGCGCAAGGGATTCGAATCCGCGGTCTACTTCTACGGGCCCGGCTCCCTCAACTGCCTGGCCACTCGTGGCTTCCCGACCACCGGCACCTCGGCGTTCCCCGGCGAGCACAACATCAACAACCAGCTCAAGACGTTCATCGCCGAGGGCGGCAAGGTCTACTGCTGCCGGTTCGGGCTGTCACTGCACGGTGCGCGGGAAGAAGACCTGATCGAGGGCGTCATCCCCACCCACCCGCTCGACGTGCAGGACGCGATCATCCACTACGCCCGCAAGGGCGCCATCATCAACTCCACCTACCAGTTGTAAGGGGCCTGCCGTGAGCGTTGGCACTGGTACGACGGTGGGTGTACGGATCCTGACCCGCGCCGAGCTGGCCCTGCGAGGCGTCCGGGTGGACACCGGCGTGCGACGGCCGGACGGTGCGGGACCCAGCGGCGACGACCACGTCCTCGTTGACGGTGCCAACGCCGCGCTGCCCACCAATCCCGCGAGCCCGTACAGCGTGCGTGACGGCACGGTCTGGGTCGGCGACGAAGACACCGGTCTGACCCTGACCCCGGTGCGCCGCCCTCGGTTCTATGACCTGACCACCGCCGACGGGGTGCGCTACGAGCAGATAGCCCGGCTGCACGGCGCAAACGTGCTCGCCACCACAGTGGTGCAGACCTGTATCCGATACGCCGAGGCGGACCGGTGCCGGTTCTGCACCATCGAGGAGGCGCTGCACTCGGGCGCGACCGTCGGCGCGAAGACTCCTGCCCAACTCGCCGAGGTCGCCGAGGCGGCGGTTCGCCTGGACGGGGTCGAGCAGATGGTGATGACGACGGGCACCACGACCGGAGCCGACCGGGGCGCGCGAAATCTCGTCCGCGCGGTGCGGGCGGTGCTGGAGGCGGTTCCCGGGCTGCCGATCCAGGTGCAATGTGAACCTCCCGGCGACCTGGCGTGGATTCGGCATCTACGCGAGGCCGGGGCCACCGCCATCGGCATCCACGTCGAGTCCATGGACGAGCGGGTCCGCCGCCGCTGGATGCCGGGCAAGTCCACGGTGGCCATGGCGGACTACGAAGCCGCGTGGGATGAGGCGGTGCGGGTCTTCGGGCGCAACCGGGTGTCGACATACCTGCTGGTCGGCCTCGGCGAGAACCCCGACGAGCTGATCGCCGGGGCCACGCGGCTGATCGAACGCGGCGTATACCCGTTCATCGTCCCTTTCCGGCCGATGCACGGCACCCTGGCCGCCCGCGACGGCGTCACCGCCCCCGACCCGCACCTGCTGGCCTACGTCACCGAACAGGTTGCCGCCAAACTGCGCGCCGACGGCATGTCCGGCGCCGACCAGAAGGCCGGCTGTGCTGCCTGTGGCGCATGCAGCGTGTTGCAGACCGCGGGCGGGTGAACACCATGACACTGCTCGACGGCGGACCCACCATCCCGCAGACCTGCGAACCCATCGTCACCCCGCAGGACATCCTGCTGCTGCTCGGCGACCGCAGCACCGTGGCCCGCCAGCCGCGCTTCCACATCGAGCCGGCCGACGACGTGGCCACGGTGCGTGCGTACCGGCGGCTGCGCCGCGAGGTGTTCGTCGACGAGCAAGGTCTGTTCGAAGGCCACGACCTCGACGGCCGAGACGACGACCCGCGCACCGTCGTCCTGGTCGCCCGCGACCGGGCCGGGCTCGTACTCGGCGGCGTGCGGCTCGGCCCCGTCGACGGCGATCCCGACATCGGCTGGTGGGTCGGTGGGCGGCTGGTCGTGGCACGCGCCGCGCGCGGCCCGCAGGGCATCGGAGCGGTCTTGGTCCGGGCGGCGTGCGCCCACGCGGAAGCGCGGGGTGCGCTTCGGTTCGAAGCCACCGTGCAATCCCGCAATGAGGCGATGTTCCGCCAGCTGGGCTGGACAAGCGTGCGCCCGGTGACCGTGGCGGGCAGCCCGCACACACTGATGCGGTGGCCGATCGAGCGGACCCGGCACGCCGCGGCGGTCAAGGCGACACTTGGTCCGCTGCTCGCCGGAATCGCCCCGGGCGGCACCGGCTTCGTCGGCGACGACGGTGCGCCGGTGCCCGGGACGGATCTGGTCGCCGCGTGCGACGCGATCGTGCCGACGATGGTGGAACGCGACCCGGAGTGGGCCGGCTGGTGCTCGGTACTGGTGAACGTCAACGATCTGGCCGCGATGGGCGCCGAGCCGCTCGGCCTGCTCGACGCGCTTGCGGCCCGCGACGCCAGCCACGCGGCCCGCGTCCTGGCCGGCCTGCGCCGCGCCGCGCGGGCATACGACGTCTCGATCCTCGGCGGCCACACACAGCTGGGGGTGCCCGCCGCACTGTCGGTCACCGCCCTGGGCCGCACCCGCCACCCGGTGCCCGGTGGTGGAGGTCGGCCGGGGCATCACGTACGGCTCACGGCTGATCTCAGCGGAGCTTGGCGGCCCGGGTACCACGGTCGGCAGTGGGATTCGACCACGGGGCGCGCCACCGCGGAGCTGCGCGCGATGAGTGGTGCCGTGGCCGCCGCGCGCCCCGCCGCCGCCAAGGATGTGTCGATGGCCGGCATCGTCGGCACGCTGGGCATGCTCGCCGAGGCGAGCGGCTGCGCGGCCGTTCTGGACGTCGCCGCCGTCGCACGCCCGAGC
Source organism: Catellatospora chokoriensis (assembly GCF_011297315.1). Classification (NCBI taxonomy): domain Bacteria; kingdom Bacillati; phylum Actinomycetota; class Actinomycetes; order Micromonosporales; family Micromonosporaceae; genus Catellatospora; species Catellatospora chokoriensis. The sequence goes on along the minus strand of NZ_JAAOTI010000016.1, from coordinate 143,808 downwards.
AGCGCCACCGTGGGCGACTGGCTCACCTGCTTTCCCGGATACGCGATGCTGACCGCCGACGAGCCGGGCCGGCCGCCGCTGCCGGCCGGACCCGCGGTGGGCGCGGTGTGCGGGGAGCTGACCGAGGGTCGAGGTATCGGGCTGCGCTGGCCCGACGGAGAAGTGACCCACGCAGTCACTGGTGCGGTGACCGGGATGGGGAGAGCTTGACATCTCCCCCAGCTGAAGCAGGGGGATTCGACCCTCGCGGGTTGAACTTTCTGCTTCACAGCCCGTTGCCGACCTGGGCTACCAGCAAGGAGCGGAGTGCCGCCCATCGGTCTTACACAGGCTCCACAGACCTGACTTCCCGCCAGCCCGGCGGTAGGCCCGACCGGCTTGGTCTTCGCCGGCCAGGCCTCAACAAATTAGCACACCTGTTCCCACCTGCGACACCGGTGGATGCCGGATTCGCCCTGGCGGCGAACCGGCTTTTCCTGCCCTGCTTCGCAGGAGTTCCGTTTCCTCTCCGGCCTGAAGGCCGGAGAATCCACGGAGGTATCAGATGACCGTCCTGCGTATGGCCGCCGTCGCCGACGAGTTCGGCCGTGACCTCGACGTGGACTTCCGTACCGTCGAGCGGCTGATCGTCGCGGCGCGCGCACAGGGTGTTCAGCTGCTGGCCCTGCCCGAGGCGTGCCTGGGTGGCTACCTGCTCAGCCTCGACGGCGCCACCGAGCTGGACGCGGGCCCGCCTGCCCTGGCTCTGGACGGCCCCGAGATCCGCCGCCTGATCTCGCTCGCCGGGGAGATGACCGTGGTCGCAGGGTACTGCGAGGCGGCGGACAACACGCGGTACAACAGCGTGGTCTGCGTGAGCGGTGACGGTGTGCTCGGCAACCACCGCAAGGTGCACCAGCCGCTGAACGAGAACGCCAGCTACGCCTCGGGCGACCGGTTCCATGCCTTCGACACCCCGGTCGGCCGGATCGGCATGATGATCTGTTACGACAAGGCGTTCCCCGAGTCCGCGCGCGCCGTGGCCCTGGACGGGGCGCAGATCGGCGTCTGTGTCTCGGCCTGGCCGGGCTCCCGGACCAACCAGGCAGCAGACCTGGCCGAGGACCGCTGGAAGCGCCGCTTCGACCTGTTCGATCGTGCCCGCGCGCTGGAGAACCAGATGGTGTGGTTGTCTGCCAATCAGGCCGGGTCCTTCGGGTCGCTACGCTTCGTCGGCAGCGCCAAGGTCGTCGACCCGGGCGGCGACATCCTGGCTGAGACCGGGGTGCTGGCCGGTATGGCCATCGCCGAACTCGACGTGGCTGACGCGCTGGACACAGCTCGCCGGTCGATGGGGCACCTTCGCGACCGGCGACCGGACGCATACACGTACGCGGTGGGAGCTGCCGGCGCATGAGTACGGTCCGCATCGCGGCCGCGGCCGCGCACTTCGGCCGTAACCTGGACTTCGACGTCGCGCGGATCGGCAAGCTGATCGACGACGCCCGCAGCCAGGGCGCCGGGCTGCTCGTCCTGCCTGACGCGGCACTGGGTGGGTACCTCGCCGATCTGCGCCACCCGGATCCCGACGCGTTGCCGCCCGCGCTCAAGCCCGACGACCCGATCATCTTCGAGGTCGCCCGGCTGGCTGCCGAGATGACCGTCTGCTTCGGGTACTGCGAAGCCGACGGAGACATCCGGTACAACGCGGCGGTGTGCGTCAACGGCGACGGCGTTCTCGGCCGGCATCGCAAAGTCCACCTTCCCGCCGGTGAGGTCGCTGCCTACACGCCCGGCAACAGCTTCGACGCCTTCGACACCCCGGTAGGCCGCGTCGGCATGCTCATCGACTACGACAAGACGTTCCCGGAGTCGGCCCGCAGCCTCGCCCTCGACGGTGCGGAAATCCTGGCCTGCTTGTCCGCCTGGCCGGCCAGCATCACCAACCGTGCCCCGCGCATGGCCCAGGACCGCCAGGCCCGGCTGTTCGACCTTTACGACCAGTCCCGCGCCGCGGAGAACCAGGTCGTGCTCGCATCGTCCAACCAGACCGGAGCGATGGGCGGAATGCGGTTCCTCGGCAAGTCCAAAGTGGTCGGCCCCGGCGGGGACATTCTCGCCCGGACCTTCGGCAAGGCCGGCCTGGCGGTCGCGGGCATCGAGGTCGCCGCCGAGATCGAGCGTGCCCGCCGCGTCCTGCGGCACCTGGGCGAACTGAGGTTCGACGCCTACCGGAGCAGCCCGTGAGGATCGCGCTGCTCAGCTACTCCACCAAGCCACGCGGCGGTGTGGTCCACACGCTCGCCCTCGCTGAAGCCCTGGCCGCTGCGGGTCAGGACGTGACTGTGTGGACCCTGGGCCGCGGCGGCGACGCCGGCTTCTACCGGCCACTCGACCCGGCCGTACGCCAGCGGATCGTGCCGTTCCCGGACGGCCCACAGGACGAGACGGTCGGCACGAGGATCCTGCGTTCGATCGCCGTGCTGCGCGACGCGTTCGACCCCTCGCCGTACGACATCGTGCACGCCCAGGACTGCATCAGCGCCAACGCGGTCGACCGGTGCGTACGCACCGTCCACCACATCGACCACTTCACCACCCCGGAGCTGGCCGACTGCCACGAAAAGGCGATTATTCGGCCGTACGCTCACATCTGCGTCTCATCAGCCGTCGCCGCAGAACTCGCCCACGGCTGGGGCATCAAAGCCGACGTCATCGCGAACGGTGTCGCCTACGAACGGTTCGCTACGACCGACGCGACCGAGCGCGCCGACTGGCGGGCACAGCTGGGCCGCTACGTGCTCAGCGTCGGCGGCATCGAGCCGCGCAAGGGATCGCTGGACCTGCTCGACGCGTACGCACTGCTGCGCACCGAAATGCCCGACGTGCGACTGGTCATCGCCGGCGGCGAGACCTTGTTCGACTACCGCGACTACCGGGCGCGCTGGGACGCGCGCGCCGTCGAATTGGGCATCGCGCCGGTCGTCCTCGGCGCGGTGCCAGACAATGATCTGCCGGCGCTGGTCGCCGCGGCCGGGGCATTCGCCTTCCCATCCCTCAAGGAGGGCTTCGGCTTGGCGGCGATGGAAGCCCTCGCCGCCGGGGTGCCGTTGGTGGTACGCGACCTGCCGGTCCTGCGAGAGGTCTTCGCCCCGGTCGCCCGCTTCGCCGGCGACGCGGCGACCTTCGCCACCGAGCTTGCCGCGGTGCTCGCCGAAGACGACCCAGCCCTGCGGGCCGCGGGTCGGCAGTTTGCCGCACGGCACACATGGGCCGAGGCGGCTCACCGTCACCTCGCCTTCTACCGCGCGCTGATGTCAGACCCGAGACACGCTTCGTGGCCACCTTCGGGCCGGGAGCTGGGTTCGCAGGGGCGACTGGCCTGAGTGACCTTCGGTGACCCGTCTCATCCGGGCTTGTGGCCCGTGAACGGCCCCCGCCATGCGCCGTTGGAGCCGTCGCGGAGATCGCGAGGCGGCGTCCCTGAACTCGTGTCACCGGCCATGCAGGTTTAGAGATGAGTGCCCCGGCGAGTGCGGGCCCGATCGCTCGGGCGGTGTTCACCGGGATCGAGCTCAGGGATGCGGCGTTCGGGATGCGGCGTTCGGGATGAGCCCTGACGGCACGACGTCGGGGACGATCGCCTGGTATGCGGGCAGATGGCCGTCGCGGCGCCGAGCAGGAGCGGCAGGGTCAGCAGGAGCACCGATGTCATCTGCCCGACGGCGGTGAGCACTGTCAGCGGGATGCCGACGGCCACGTGGGTCGAGGCTCAGCCCTCCGGCGTACGGATCAGCTTCCGCACCCGCGCCACGGCCGTCGAGCTCGACGCCCTGGCCACCCGACGGACCTACGCCGGGCTGCCGCCCCGCCCGCACGGCGTCTACGACCTGCTCATCGACGGCCGCCTCACCGACCAGGGCAGCGTGCCCGGCGGCAACACCCTGCGCATCGACATGGCCACCGGAACCACTGAGCACCTGGCCGGACCCATGGGCACCGTGTCCTTCACCGGCTTGCCGGACACCGTCACGGACATCGAGATCTGGTTGCCGCACAACGAGGCCACCGAACTCGTCGCCCTGCGCACCAAAGCCCCGGTCGCGCCCTCCACCGGTGACGGCCGGAAGGTGTGGCTGCACCACGGCAGTTCGATCAGCCACGGCTCCGACGCCGCGAGCCCGTCCACCACCTGGCCGGCGCTCGCCGCCGCACGCGGCGGTGTGGAGCTGATCAACCTGGGTCTCGGCGGCAGCGCACTGCTCGACCTGTTCACCGCCCGCACCCTGCGAGACACTGCGGCCGACCTGATCAGTGTCAAGATCGGCATCAACCTGGTGAACACTGACCTGATGCGCCTGCGCGCCTTCACACCAGCCGTGCACGGTTTCCTCGACACCATCCGAGACGGGCACCCCACCACTCCCCTGCTGGTCGTCTCCCCGATCTATTGCCCGATCCACGAGGACACGCCCGGTCCCGGCGCCTTCGACCTCGACGCCCTGCGCGACGGGCAGGTCAGGTTCACGGCAACCGGCGATCCCGCCGAACACGCCGCCGGGAAGCTGACGTTGCGGGTGATCCGCAAAGAACTGGCCCGTATCGTGACGCAACGCGCCGTAAGCGATCCCCACCTTCACACCTGGACGGGCTCGACCTGTACGGCGAGGACGACTTCGCCGAGCTCCCACTGCCGGACCAGTTGCACCCCGACGCCGCCACCCATCAACGCATGGGAGAACGCTTCGCCACGCTGGTATTCGCCGATCGCGGCGATTCACATCGGAACGCTGGGTGGACCTCTCATCTACTTAGGTGATCATTTGTGCTTCGGGTGGGGCACCGCTGAGAGCGTTGACTCGAAAATGTGAGCGAGGTGCCGGTCAGGCCGTTGCGGGGTTGATCGTGACTGTGTAGCCGAGGTGCTCGAGCTGGGCGATGGCGCGGCGGCGTCGGCGGTCGGGGTCGACGTGGTTGAGGAAATGGTCGGCGCCGAGGTCGTGGTAGGTCGTCTGGCGGTCGAGGATGTGCCAGCTCGCGGTGAGCAGGGTGTGGGCGGTCGCCGGTCGCGGAAGCTGGCCAGCCGGTGGTCGACGTCCATCCAGCACTTCAACCCAAACCTATAAATTCGCTCATGATGGCTTTTTTGGGGCTAATACTCCTGAGGCCTGCGTAAATTCAGCGGCGCGGACGCAACCGTCACCACCTCCGCAACAGGTGGCTGAGCGCGACATGGAGGAAAGCATGCGCCAAGGGAAATGGGCGGCAACACTCGTCAAAGCCCGCCGGGGTAGCGCGGCGTGGATGTCGATGTTGGCATTCACCACCACCGCGGGACTCGCCGTCGCCGGGCCGGCAAGCGCCGGCTACAGGCCCGAGCACGGATCGCCATGTTCGCCGGCGACGAACGCCAGCTCGGGCACACTCGGCGGTACTGCGGGTGTCAGCGGCCTTCTCTGCGGCCAGGTCGGAAATGGAGGGTTCAGGGGCGACAAGGTGACAGGCGCCGAGGGCGACGACCGCGGCCGCGGCCGCGGCGATCACGTGAACTACAGCGTGCCGTGTTCGGCTCAGGCCCTGATCGAGGCGATCAAGAAGGCCAACAGTTCACCAGGGGCCGACATCCTCCACTTGGCCCGAAGGTGCACCTACAAGCTGACAGCGCCGGACGCAGGCAACGCCCCCAACGGTCTGCCGATCATCACCAGCGACATCACGATCGAAGGCCGCGACGCGACGATCACACGGGACTCGTCAGCCCCCGCGTTCCGCATCCTCTTCGTGGACAGCACTGGCACCCTGACCCTCAACAAGATCACCATCAGCGGCGGCAGGGCGACGACATTGGACTGCCCTCTCTTCCCCGGAGAGGGGACGTGCGGTGGCGGCATCCTCAACAACGGCAAGATGACGGTGAACCGCAGTCGGGTGATCAACAACATTTCGACGTCCGATATCTTCGCCCAGGGCGGCGGCATCGACAACAGCGGCACGGCGGCCGTGTGCGACACCGAAGTCAGCGGCAACACCGCCGAGTACACCGGCCCCGGCACCCCGTTCGCTGTCACGGGCGGCGGGATCGTCAACGACGGTCCATTGACGGTCGACCGCAGCCGCGTGCACCACAACACCGTTCGGGCCACCGCGGACACCGGCAGCCTCGCGGAGGCACCAGGCATCGCCGCTTTCGCCAACACTTTGATCAAAAACACCGTCATCAGTCATAACCAGGCCAGCGCCCCAGGCGGCACCGCGCGCGGCGCTCTGGTGAACAACGCCGCACCGCCGGCCACGATGACCGTGATCGACACAGTCATCCGCGACAACACCGCCAGCGCCCCGGGCGGCCTCGCCACCGGTGGCGGAACCACGACCAACCGCACGATGACCCTGACCCGCACCCGCATCATCGACAACCACGCCACCGCCCCCGATGGCGGCACCGTCCACGGCGGCGGGCTCACCCTCGGCCCCACCGGCCAGGTCACGCTGATCAGCAGCGCGGTGCACGGCAACACCGCCAGCGCCCCCGGCGGCGGCACCGCCCTAGGCGGCGGCGCCGCCAACCCATCCGGCGGCACGCTGACGATCGAGCAGTCGCACATCAGCAAGAACACCGCCACCGCCCCGGGAGGCGGTACCGCCCGGGGAGGCGGCGTCTTCACCGACGTGGGCTTGACGACCCTGAAACGGAGCACCGTCATCGGCAACAGCGCGGGCGACGGCGGCGGCATCTTCGAAACATCCGGCACCGTCACGCTGGACAACACCGTGGTCAAGCGCAACACGCCGAACAACTGCGCCCCGCCAAACAGCGTCCCCGGTTGCACCGGCTGAGCGAAAGCGCCGCATAGCCACCGTCGCCGGGCAGCCCTGAAGGCTGCCCGGCGACGGTGAGTGCCGCTGGGCGACAGTGACTATGGTCGGCACAGCCGACCGGTCATAGCCCAGAAGTGTGAATCGGTGGGAGGCGGTCCAGCCGCGGCAGCCGCCGACCGGCGGATGACCGGCAAGGGAGGGGTCACCGCCGCGCTGGCAGGTGGGTGCGGATGAAGCCTTCCAACCCGCTGCCGGGCCGGCAGTAGACATGGTGAGCGGCGCTGCGGATCTGGTGCAAGTTCATTGTGTCTACGCTCTTGCGGCTCAGAGTGAGGCAGACGCCGCTGGCACCCTGGCTGACCGCAGCATCGGGCACGATCGGGCACGACAACGTCACTCCCGGAAACGATCGAGAGCGAGGCAGCGGCCCGCCGAATGCGATCCGCGGACCGGGCGTCAGCGCACGAAGTCGCTCTCGCGGTATGGCTGGTTGACAGCGTCGCCGATCCGCCGGTGCAGTGTCATGTCGCGCCACGCGTAACCGAGCAAGACGACGATGCCGCAGACCGCGCCGAAGATGGTGGCCCACATGCGCCCAGCCGACGCGGGTCGAACACGATCCAGGTCTTTCGGGTCGTAACGCACCTCGATCCGGTCGCCGACACGAACCGGACGCTTTCGGTTCAGGTTCACCTCGACCTCCCGCCCGTCGAGGGCCGGCAGCCGCACGGTCACATCATTACGGTCGCGCGTCGAGACGGCGCTCACCGTGCCGGTCGTGAGCACCCCACGTGCTTGCGTAATCACGTCGTCGTAGACGACGAACGGCACGACCACCAGACTCGCCAGTACCGTCAGCAGCGCGATCAGCGCACCGACGGTGAGGCGCCAGGGGCTGTCGAGGTCGCCTGTCAGCGGTGCGTGCGTGAAGAGCAGCGAGTGGTCGGCCTTGTTCACGGGACCGAGTATGACAGCACCGTCAATTCGCTGACCTGGGCATCTGTCCGCACGGCGTACCTGCCCCTGCCACATACGGCTCACGCAAGTCAAGTGGCCGGTCTCGGGTGGTGTCGGCGCAGGTCCGCGGCGATGACCCGGCGCCGAGAGGCTGGGCGGTCCAGCGGGCGGCCCGGGAGTGCCGGACCGCCCGTGCTCGCTAGGTGCGGATGCTGGGGAGGTTGACCCCGCAGGCGCGTTCGACGAACTCGCCCACCTTGACCGTGATCTCCTGGAACTCCTCGGCCGAGACGTGTGAGTGCGGCTCGGACTCGGGGACCAGATCGTCGACGAGCACGTGCATCTCGTCGCGCAGCGCCGGCGGCGAGGACTTCTCCATGGCGCGGGCGGCGTCGAGGCGTTGCTCGCCGCTGATCTGGTCTTGCCGCGACACCTCGAACAGGCTCGCGTTGGCGCAGAAGCTGGCCTTGTCCGGCCACTGCGTCGGCAGGTCCTCCGGCCACAGCAGCCAGGCACCGACCGCGGCGAGCACCGTTGCTGTCGCGCCCACGAGCAGGCGCCTAGACGTACTGGTTGACGGCATCGATGTCATGGGTGTCGAAGTATCTGGGCCAGATCTCCTCGCGCATGCAGGAGTTGTCGTTGCTGTCGGAGCTGTGCGACCGGTGCCCGAGCCCGCCCGTGTGCCCGAGTTCGTGGCAGCCCAGGCTCTGCCAGTAGCCGGTGCTCTTGCCGCTCATCGTCCTGGTGTTGAACTTGACGTCCATGTGGTCGCACTTGCCGTTGAGCCAGTTGCGGTCGGTGCACGAGGTCTGGCCGTACCAGGACGAGGAGTAGGACGCGTCGTAGACGTGGATGTCGGATCCGCCGACGCTGGTGGTGATGTCCGTCCGGTCCAGTTGCGCCCGGCCTTGCGCGACGGCCGCCTTGCCCGCCGTGGTCAGCGAGTTCGACTGGACGTCCTGCTGGGCGTTGTCCGGCGGCCCGGCGTTGGCCTTGTTGCCGTGGCCGGCCGAGGCCGGGCTCGCAGCGACGGCGACCATCAGGATCGCGGCCGCGACGGCGATGACGGTTCTTCTCATTCGCCTGGTCCTTCCACGGATTCGGGCTGGTCGCCGATCGTGCCGGCCGCGCCGAGCGTGCCGGCGGCATAGGACTGGCTGGCGTTGTAGACCTTGACCGCGAACATGTCGGGCTGGATCGCGGCGATCTGCCCGGCCAGGTCACGGTCGGTGTTGCTCGGCTGCAGCGCCCCGTCCTTGGCGAGCACCCGGCCGTCGGAGCTGGTCAGCTCGTACGCGTTGGCGTTGCCGACGGCGCGGCGCAGGAAGAAGTATCCGGTGTCGCCGACCTGGCTCCACGCGACGCCGTTGACGATGTAGCCGCGGCCCTGCGAGTCCCAGCCCTCCTCCTCCAGCACGATGCTCGGCGGCACGAGCGAGAGCTTCGGGTTGTGCATCACGTCCCAGACGTCGATCGTCACGCTGCGCAGCCGGACCTGGCTGGTCGTCGTGCCGTCCTCGTCCGCGCCGGTGAACCGGCCCTGCCCGACCGCGGTGACGGTGCCGTAGACGACCAGGTGCGAGGTCGCGACCATGCTGTCGACGCTGCTGAAGATGTACATCTCCTTGCTGTGCGCGACCGACTCGGGCTGGGCGTCGTACTGCACCTGCTGCTGCCCGCCGAATCCGACGGTCAGCGCCAGTACGGCGGCGGCCGCCACGCCGGCGCCGGGCAGGCGCCACCGCCGCCATGTACTCAGTCTCATGTGGAATCCCTTCTTGCCCCGCACGGGGTGATCACGAAAGACTGCTCGGCGGCGCTGTCATATAGTCGGCACGCTGCCGACGGACAGCCGAGGGGACATCGCCCTAATGGACGGCACGGTCGCGGTCGGCTGGTACGGGTTCGGTACGGGCATGACCGGGGAGGGCGAGTGCAGGACGGGCCGTCTGCGGTGGGCCGGTACATCCGCGAGCGCCGCCGGCGTGCCGGGCTCAGCCAGTCCGAACTCGCCATCCGTGCCGGCACGGGCCTGGCCGGACTGCGTGATCTCGAACAGGGCCGGGTGCGCCGTCCCCGGCCGGGCACGCTGCGCAGGCTGGCCGCGGCGCTGGATCTGTCCGCGGCGCAGATCGCCACCCTGGTCGGGCTGGCCCATGACGACACCGACGCCACCGGCCTGCGGATACACGTCCTGGGACCGCTGCTGGTCACGGCCGCCCCGTCCGCGGTCGACCTGGGCTCACCCAAGCGGCGGGAGCTGCTGGGCTTGCTCGCGCTGTCACCCAACCTGGCGGTCTCCGCAGATGAGCTCGTCGATCTGCTGTGGGGCACCCCGAACGGGGCGCAACTGCTGACGACGCACGTGTCCCGGCTCCGGGCGCGGCTGGGGCCGTCCTCGGCGCGGATCGTCGCGGCCGGTGGCGGATACCGGCTGGACGCGACCGCCGACCAGCTCGACCTGCTGGACTTCCGCCGGTCCCTGAGCCGCGCACGCGAGCTGGTGACCGACGGTCGGCCGGAGGCGGCGGTGCCGCACTACCGGGCAGCCGTCGCGCTGTGGCGCGGCGAGCCCCTGGCCGACCTGCCGGGGCTGCACAGCCATCCGGCGCTCATCGCGCTTGCGCGCGACCGGCGCGCCTGCGTCATCGAATACGCCGACGCGGGCGCACCGCACGACGACGCGCTGGCGGCCCTGCACCCCCTCGCCGAGGCCGACCCCTTCGACGAAGCCCTGTGGCAGCGCCTGATCACGGCGCTGGCCGGCACCGGGCAGCGCGCCGCTGCGCTCGCCGCTTTCCACACGCTGCGGCGCAGGCTGCGCGAGGAGCTCGGCGTCGATCCGGCACCCGAGCTGCAGCGGGTGTACCGCGACCTGCTCAGCGAGACCGCCGGGTCGCGGCCGCCGGTCCCGCAGCAACTGCCACCCGCACGGCACGGGTTCACCGGCCGCGCGGCCGACCTCGCCGCACTGGACCGGCTGCTCGCCGACTGGGCCGGCGCCACGCCGCTGATCTGCGCGATCTCGGGCATGGCCGGCGTCGGCAAATCGACGCTGGCAGTCCACTGGGCCCATACCGTGCAGTCGTCGTTTCCCGATGGGCAGCTGTACGTCGACCTGCGCGGCTTCGATCCCGGCCGCCCCGCCGCGACCGCCGACGAGGTGGTGCGCCTCTTCCTGGAGGCGCTGCAACCCGGCGGTCAGCTCCCGTCGACCGCGCACGCCCAGGTCGCCCGGTATCGCAGCCTGCTGGCCGGCCGGCGGATGCTCATCGTGCTCGACAACGCCCGCGACGCCGAACAGGTGCGGCCCGTCCTGCCCGGCGCACCGGGCTGCACCGTGCTGGTAACCAGCCGCGACCGGCTCACCGGGCTGGTCGCGACCGAAGGCGCGCACCCGCTCGACCTCGCGGTGTTCGACGCCGACGACGCCCGCTCCTTCCTTTCGGCCCGGTTGGGCGCGCGCCGGGTGGCCGGAGAAGAGCACGCGACCGCGGAAATCGTCGAACGCTGCGGGCGGCTGCCGCTCGCGCTCGCCGTCGTCGCCGCCCGCGCCGCGGCGCACCCGGGGTTCGCGCTGGCCGCGCTGGCCGCCGAACTACACGGAGCACACGGCACCCTGTCCGCACTGGAAGTCGGCGACCCGACCGCCGACGTCCGCTCCGTGTTCGCACACTCCTACCGCGACCTGGGCCCGGACAGCGCCCGGATGTTCCGGCGGCTCGCGCTGCACCCCGGCCCGGAGATCTCCGTCGCCGCCGCCGCGGCACTCGCCGCGACACCCCCGGCGCCGGCCCGCCGCCAGCTGCGCGAGCTGGCCGGCGCGCACCTGCTGGAGGAACCGGCACCCGGCCGGTTCCGCCTGCACGACCTCCTGCGGGAGTACGCACACGAGCTGGTGCGGGCCGACGAAGGCGACGACGGGTGCGCCGCGGCCGCCGGGCGCCTGTCCGGCCATTACCTGCACACCGCGGCCGGCGCCGCACTGCTGCTAGCGCCCCGCCGGGATCCGATCACGCTGGCCGCCGGCACCGCCGGGGAAACACTGGCCGGGCACCGGGAGGCCCTGGCATGGTTCGGGGTCGAATATCCGGTGCTGCTGGCGATGGTCGACATCGCCGACGACCCGTACCTGTGGCAGCTGGGCTGGGCGCTGACCACCTACCAGGACCGCACCGGGCGCTGGCAGGACTGGGTCGACGTGCAGGACAAGGCGCTGCGTGCCGCACAGCGCGCACAAGACCCGGTCGGGCTCGCGCACAGCCAGCGCGGGTACGGGCGGGCGCTGACGTGGCTCGGCCACGGTGACGCCGCACGGCTGGCCCTGTGCCGGGCCGTCGAACTGTTCACCGAGCTCGGCGAACTCGCCGCGCTCGGCCATCTCGAACTGGACCTGGCTCAGGTCGACGAGCAGAGCGGCCACCCGGACCGGGCGATGGACCACGCCGAGCGCGGCGCGGCGTACTACGAGCGCGCCGGCCACCAGGCCGGCCTCGCCAACGCACTGAACATGATCTGTGTCCAGCTCGCCGCCATGGAACGGTTCGAGCAGGGTGTCACCTACGGGCAGCGGGCCCTGGCACTGCTGCGGCAGCTCGGCGACCGCCGGGGTGAGGCCGCCACGCTCGACAGTCTGGGCGTCATCCAACTGCGGCTGGGCGAGCACGCGCGGGCCTCGGCGAGCCTGGCCGCCGCGCACCGGCTGTTCGAGGAGATCGGGGACCGCCCGGGATGCGCCGACGTGCTCCTGCACGCCGGGGACTGCCATCATGCGGCGGGATCTGCGCATGAGGCCGTGGCGGCATGGCAGGCGGCGCTGGCGATCCTGGAGGAACTGGGTCTGCAGGACGCGGACAAGGCACGCCGGCGCCTGGGCTTGCTCGTCGCCTGACCCGCGCCAGATCCGGCAGCCTGCTGCCAGTACGAGCACCGGGTGGCCGGCTGAGTGCCCGGACCGGATCGGCCGGCTCCGGCTGCTCGACGCGGCGCTGCTCCGCCATGCCACGAATTGCGGCAAGGCCCTGGCTCGGCCAGCGTGATCGACCAAGTGCGCGCCGAACCGCCGACACGGGCTCAAAGAGCCCGCGCAACGTGCTGAGCGGTGCCGCATCGGCCCACGGGGCGGGCGTCGCCGACGTCCCTTGCCGCTGCCATAGCGCCGGATTGCCACGTTCGACCCTGGATGTGGAGGCGGCCCGGGCGCTCATCACGTTCGCCGCCCACGTCGCGGCCATGGCTCCCGGAAGCACCATCGGCGCGGCTACCCCCGTCGATGCGCAGACCGGGCAGAAGGCCAGCGACAAGGTCATCATCGATGCCGCCGCCTTCGCCGAATCGGTGGCGGCCCAGCGCAGCAGAGACACCGGATTCGCGATCGACACGGTGTGCCAGGGCCGAGCCGTGCCCGCGACCGAGGCTGTGCGCCTCGGCGCGGTGGACCTGATCGCCTCGGACCACGTGGCGCTGCTGAAGTCGCTCGACGGCCGCACGGTCACCCTCGCCGACAGCAGCACGGTGACGTTGCGGACCGCCGATGCGGCGGTCACCGAGTACAAGCCCGGGTGGGCGCGCCGGCTGTTGGGCGTGCTCGCCGACCCGACGCTGGCGTTTCTGTTCCTGTCGCTGGGCACCCTCGCCGCCATGTACGAGCTGGCCGCTCCCGGGCATGGGTTCAGCGGTGCCATCGGCGTGATCCTGCTGATCCTCGGGTTCTTCGCGCTCGGCGTGCTGCCCGTGTCGGTGGCCGGGCTCGCGCACCATGCCAGCCACCACGGCCTTGCCGAGGTTGTGCCACAGGTGCCAGCGGTCGGCGACCTGCACGGCGTCGGGCAGCGCGCGGCGGACAGTTTCGGCTGTGTATACGGCCAGCGGCTGCGCCGCAGTCCGGCCAGGGGATCGTCTCTGCTTTGGTAGGTGCCCGGATCCTGATCCACGCACCCTCGTCCGTGACCTCCTCCACGACCAGCGGCAACAACCCAGCGAACACCACGCTTACAACTCGATCAAGCTCGCATTCGAGCGAGTATCCAACATGGATGAGCACCACCCAGGGTCACCACCGGTAGCGCGCCTGAGCCGTTTGTCACATAGTCCCATGCAAGGCGCCCTGCTCAGCTTGCCCATGCGCGGATGCGGCCGGCTAGCGTCGTTACAACTGTCTGCAGTTTCTCTTCGGAAAGCCGAGTCCGGGCCCGGCTGTCGACTGGCCCGTTGCCGGTCTCGCCGAGCGGCAGTCGCAGCCTTGTGTACCAGTCACCAGGCTCGGGCAAGTCGCCCTTCCATCGGGGGATGACGTGCAGGTGGAGGTGGCAGACGGTCTGTCCGGCATCCTGGCCGTCCTGGATTATCCAGTCGAAGCCAGTGGCGCTGAACTCAGCGAGCAGGAACCGCGTGACGTGGCGGGCGAAGCCGAAGAAGCCCGCTTGCCTGCTCGGATCGAGATCGAGAAGGCTCGTCAGATGTTCTCTTGGCACGACGAGCGAATGTCCTGGCACGATGGGGGCGACGTTATAGATGGCGGCGAAGTGGTCTGTGCCCGCGAACTCCGATGATCGAATTGCTTCTGCGTCGAAGGGACAGTCGTTGTCTCGATCCCGAGTATCCATCGGTCGGCAGAGCCCCCCTTCAGATCGTCTCGTTTAGGCGAGCAAGCAGCTCGGCCGGGGTGACGGGTTCTGCATGCTGCGACCAGGTGACGTCGAATTCTTCGCGGAAGGCATCGTACCAAGGGTTGACGCGTGCCAGCCGGAACACCGGCCGGCCTCGGCCCACCAGGGTCCGGGTCAGCGTGAGTTGCACATCCAGGAGCGATCGAGTGTCGTCGGCCTTCTCGACGTATAGGAGACTGAAGGGCGGGTCGTGCTTGATCAGCCGGATGGTGACAGCCCGACCGCTGCCATCCGCATTAACGGTGTCATTGAGCTCGCGCAGAAAGGTGGCCGTCTGAAATAGATTGCGGTGGAAGCGAGCATAGTTGTCCGCATATAGGTGCCGGGCGGCTGCGCAGGCGGGGTCGACGAGCAATATCCGGATCTCGCAACCCTCGTGGATCAATCTGCGAAGTACGTCACTGTATCCGGTGACCAGGTTGACTGCAGTACGTGCCAGGATGGACAGCCGCGTGACGTCCTTCGCCACGTGTCCGAACGCGTGCTGGGGGCTGTCAATCAATGCCAAGAACTCTGGCGGAGGACTGACCGACCGCCGGTACGCGGTGATTGCGAGCCTCACCAACGCGATGAAAACCAAGGCCACACCTGTGGCGCCGAGAACCAGTCGCCACGGACCGTTCTCCGGAATCCGAACGGATGCGATGCCGACAGAGAATTCCTCAGAGATCCCGATGAGCAGTAGTGCAAGTCCAACCACCCCGACTAGCCCGGTCCTGGAGAACATCTTGAGCGTCTCCATGGCGGGCCTCCCGGCGGGGCATCGGTTCACAGCAGAGACGTCGGCACGGCAGCTGACACGGCCGACCGGATATCGATAGCCCGTTATCTTATGGCATCCGTCAAGGTGACAGGTTCGACAGGCACATGACCGCCGTCAGCCGTCCGGCGGTGACGAGACGAAGTCATTCCTCGAGCACTACGCCAACCCACCGCGATGCTGCACTGCCCAGGCCAACCACGGCTGGCGAACTCGTCAGCGACCTGCGCGTACCTGCCCTCCTGTGCGAACACCGACCATCCCCCATCCGGTGTTCGGCAGGGCCTCCATCGATGGCTATCTCATTGTGCCCCAGCGTAGGTTCTGGATAAGGCGTGCCCGGCAATGATCACCTAGGCGGTCTCGTCGGCCCGAAGCCTGCGCATCGGGCTTAGCCAGCGTTTGAGCTGGCTGCGATCAGAGCCGCCCGGTGTTGATCATGGTTCGGTGCTCCCATTTCGTCCCACCGGTCGACCGCCAGCTCTCGCCGCTCGCTCGTGAGAGCCAGTTCCCGACCTCGCCGGCGCGTTGGCCAGGGATCTGAGTTACCAGTACCTTCTGAGCCGAATCCACTTCGTCGTCGACGACGGGAACATCGGTGCCCGCTGGGGATAGGCGCCGCTGGCGGACCACACAGCATCGATCAGACCCCTTCGCGTCGAGGCGCAGATCAAGGGGCGATCGTCTATACGGAGAACGATCACGTTGTCCTGTTCATATGCAGGACAACGCGATCAAGGCTCACAACTCGTGGGCCAGCCGGGCCTTGAAGTGCCAGGCGTCCCAACTGATATTGATCACAAGCTCGTTCATCGAGTGGTGTTCTCAGCGATGCTTCGTCTGGGACTGTGCTCGCCGTCCTGCACTGGAAGCGCCTCGTCCCGAAGGAAGTGTGCATCAGCGAGCGGATCAACACGTGAACGACGCCTGGGGGCGAACGTCCAACAAGAGCAGCCAAGGGTGCCACCACCCGAGACCCGGAACCAGCACATGGATCGTGGCAGGTATCTACGACTCCAGACCGCGCTCGGCGTAGATGCAACGGTGCTCGGATTTCGCACGGAGGGCGAGCCGCAGCCGATTGACAAGGCGGGCTGGCAGGTGGTCGGCGAGACTATTTGCATCGACAAATCGCGCGTCGACGATTTCGCCATCAGCGAAGGTCATCGTGGATAAGTCCGCCTCACTCAGTTCACCGCCATCGAAGATGATGAGCATCTTGTCGCCCTCATCCGGGGCAGGCGACCAGTCTAGGACGAGCGGCTGCGGTGCGACCGTCAGATCCTTTCCCAGTTCTTCGATGATCTCGCGGCGGCAGGCGGTGAGCGGCGCTTCGCCTTCGTGGACATAGCCGCCGGGGATTTCCCAACCCGGCTTGTAGCTCGGTTTGACCAGGAGCGGGCGGCCCGTCGCATCGACGAAGAGCGCCCCTGCAGCTAGCCGCGGGGTGGCGAACGAGTTGGTTTCAGGCGCGGCCACGGGGCCAGTCTAGTAACTACTCACTGCGTCAGGTTCATTCGCTTGGCAAGCGCCAGGAGTGTCGGGATGGGCTTGGCTCGGCCACGGTGCAGCCAGCCGATGACGAGCTGGCGGCCGAGGACTGCGCTGTCGTTCGGCTGGCCGAGACCATGCTGCTGACCGCCATGGTCGCCGTCCAGGCGATGCTGCTGGCCCGAGGATACCTCTGTAAAGATCGCCCCACCAGCGGCGTGCCCGGTTGTCCCAGATCCGGTAACCGCCGGGCACCCCCCGAGCCACATACCGCCGCCTGCTCACCGCACGTTCCGTCTGAGCCGCGTCACGTGACGGCCCCGGATGTGGAACGGGACTGCTCGCCGTCAAGTCGCCGACGGCGCACGGCCTGCAGCACCTGCACGATCTCGTCAGCGCGACCCGTACGTTGCTGCAGCACCTGTTTGACGTCGCCGTCGAAGTTGCTCAGCGCGAACCGCACCGTCTGCTCGCCAGCCGGCAGGACCACGCCCACATACCGCTCGCAGAGCCACTTGGTCTCCAATACGTCGCCGTCGCCGACGCCCCACGAGTGCTGCCGCCAAAGCCCTTCGAACAGCGCGTAGCCGGTGCCGATGACGTCGATCTTGCCGTCGATCCACAGCTTGGCGACGTTGCCGTGGCAGTCCCCGCCCGACGACACGACCCTCACCTGCGGACCGTGCTCCATGCCGTCGGCGAGCAGCCAGTCCAGGTCCGGCTCGGGCCGCAGCGGCGGCACCACCAGTTCACCGCCGTAGGCGAGCACCATCCGGCACCATGCCGACCAGCGGTCACGGAAGCCGTCGTCAGCGTCTTGGTAGGCGGCGACGCGCTCGCGGTACATCCGGAGCAGGCGATCACGGTCACTCAGCACGCCAGCACCCTAACGAGTTCGCCATCTGCGCGCAGCCGCCTAACCCACCTCACGACCCGTATAGATCGAACTCGCCGGAGACAAGGTCAGCGCCAACGCCGTCCTACGCCAGATCCAAAAGGTGCATGGCGCCACCGCGGATCATCCAGTCGTCCCAGTAGCCGAGCCGCCCACACGCGACACATCGGCTCGTGATGGCGAGGGCGCGGATCCCACCGCTGTCGGTGTAGAGCGAGAAGCCCACCGCGACGTTGAAGGCCTCTTCGTCGCCATCACCGTCGCACTCGCAGACCATGACCGCTGTTTGGGTGTCGTCCCAGTACTCGCCGCTGTCAGCGATGAAATGCTCTGCTCCGCAGCCGTGGCAGACCCGCTTGGCGGCGTGTTCCTCCAGGTCACCGTATATGCCGTAGAACTGACCCCGCAGGCCGCGCACCGGCACAGCCGTACTTCATGCACCTGATAGCCCTCGGCGCCCTGGGCCATCGCGTACGCCGCGAGGTCGTCGAGGTTCTTCCCCACCGGCCAGCCGCCGATTTCGCTGATCACCATCGCAGCCATCTCACCTTCGTCAGGAACGCCCTGGGTTCGACCCCGCCAGTCATCCGGTGCGCCGTCGGCGAAGAGGCCACGTTGCGGGCCCGGTGGGAACCCGGCGATGTGATCTGGCCCGCCGGGGTGCGGCTTCGTGGCCCGACGGCGACGCTCTTGGCCACAGTGTCGTAGGCGCCACCGTGCGGCATTCGGTCACGACGCCAATGTCGGCTCGCACGGTGTGCGCCATCGTCGCAGCACCAGCCCGTCGGCGGACGCGAGCTCGCCGGCGCGTGGATGGTGGCGGGTCGGCACGAAACCGGGCACAGCGCCGGTGCGCTCGCCCGTGGCCGGATCCCACACCTCCAGGCCCGTGGCCGCGGCCGCGTACAGCCGTCGCCCGTCGGCGAACAAGGCCCCGGTCGGGCCCGCGAACGCCGCTGTCTCCCGTCCGGTCTCGGCGTCGAAAACACGCACACCGGCCAGCATGGCCTCCTCGTCGCCGCCGATGCCGGCGACCACCAGACGCTGGTCATCGAGCCAGCACATGGGGTTGTTCCAGTAATAGGCGCGCTGGGCGAGCCCGCGCAGACTCCGGCCGTCCTCGGACTCCCACACGTTGTCCTCCAACCACCGGTGGACACTCCAGACGTGGGGTATGCCGACCGGTGACCACACCCAGCCGTCGTCGAGCACGTACCGTCCCGTCGGGGACAGGCACAGGGCACCGTGGAAGTAGTCGAGGTAGTGCTCGGGTCGGGGCCCACCATTGGTGTAGGAGGTCGGTTCCCGAGCCGTGAGCAGTTCACCGGTGGCGGCGTCAGAGATGTCGAGCCGGTTCCACGCCGTTCGGTGCATCACCATCACGCGGCCTTGATACTCGAGCATCGCCAGAGAGAGCGGGACGGTGTCGGGCCGGTGGTCGCCGCCGTTCAGCACCAGCGTCACCGCTCCTGAGCGCAGGTCGAGCACCTGCCCATGGCGGCCGAAGTCGTTGACCACCGCTACGAACCGGCCGTCAGCGCCGGCATGCAGGCGGCGGCGCAGCTCGTGCCCAGCCCACGGCTCATGGTCTGGCTCTGCGGGCACGGATGTCTCGGCCAGCACGGTCCAGATGCCCGTGTCCGCGTCGAACCTACCGATGCGCCCGTCGCGGTCCAGCAGCAACCATGCCAAGCCGCTGTCCGCCACCGGGACGAAGTCGACGACGTCGACCGGCAGCGGTGTCTCCCGCACCGTCGTGTCGAACGGCTCGGGACGCTGTCCGATACCTGGTGTACCGCGCCACCCGACAATGCTCCAGTCGGTCTCTGCGCACCGGGACACGCAGCCCTCGCAGGCGACCAGCAGGTCCACCGGATGCCCCTGGTCAGCACCCTTGTCGCAGGCCTGGCAGCACATGTCGTACTCGAGCCCGCGACCGGTCAACAGCCGTACGTGGTCCTCGTCGCTGTCGTCGCCGAGCAGGTGCCGGCACATCCGACCGGGTCCGGCGTAGGCTGCGTGACCGCAGGGCAACAGATCCACGGCGGCATCGTGCCAGACTTCAGGACTACGCCCGCAACCCGGTTTCCTTCGGGCACAGAGCTCTCGCCGACCGATGCCACCGGAACGGACTATCAACGGCCCCCACAAACCATGATCAGCGCCGTTCGGCATCTGTTCAGGGAGTGGCTCTGCTCGCATTTTTGCTCCCCGCTCCCCCGGCACCCCGTCGACGCGGACGGCCACGAAGCGCGGGTCGGCCGAATGGACCTGGACGTGAGAAGTGCAAGACCGTCCGGCGGTCCTGCACCTCTCAAAGTTGGTGTGGTGGTTCGGAACCGACCTCGCCCCGCTGCGGGTCTGCTTGGCTGCCAGGGCGTTGACGGTGAGGGTGAAGCCGGGCCGCCGTTGACGTCCCGGCGGGACGGTGCCGTCGCGTTGTGGAATCGCAGACGTGTCGAAGCCCGGGTCCCGTCGGTGGTCTGATCGCCTTGGCAAGTTCGGCCGACGTCGTACCGGCCCGCCAAGACGGCCGAGGCCCCCGGCCGAGACGCCCGCATCCGCCCGGGCCTCGGCGGGGACCCGGGTCAGGTCCGCCGCGGCATGAACAGATACCTGAGGTCGTCCAGCATGACGATCAGCGCCCCGGCCACCAGTCCGCACCCGACGGCCAGCGCCGCTGCCTCGACCCGCACCGGTCCGGTCGGCGCGAATGCACCGACGGCCGCACAGCCGATGAGCAGTGCGTTGCGCCAGACGTGGTGGTGCCCCAGTGGCACGGCGGTGCGGCCGAAGCAGCGGCAGGTCGCGGTGCCGGCTCGGCGCAGGCCGGCGACGATGGCGGCGGCGAAGGCCAGCAGCAACAGTGCCGCCAGGGCGAACCCCGCCGGGCGGTACAGCAGAACCAGCGCGACCGTGGCCGACTCGGCGGCGACCACCAGGGCGGCGAGCGGACCGGCGGGCCGGAAGCCCATCTCGCGCACCGAACCCGTGAACGCGCGGTAGGTGGCCCGGCTGGAGATCTTGCCGACGACCGCGGCGAGAAACACCAGGCCGAGCAGAGCCTGGGCGCCGATGGTGAGATACATGTGTCAACGCCTCCGTCTGGCCACGCCGAGCACGGACCCGCGCGGCACCGCACCGAAGTGCCGCGAGTCCTGGCTGTCGGCAGCGTCGCCGCGTACGGTCACGGAACCGTCGGGTTCGACGCGTTGGACTCGTTTGACCATCCACGTGACGTCGGCCTGGGGCACGACGTCGCCGGCGCGGAAGACCACGAGGTCGCCGACGGCGGGTGCGCGTCCGACTCGGACGATGAGCCGGTCACCGTCGTGCAGGGCAGGCCGCATGCTGTTTCCGCGTACGGTGATCAGGCGCCAGCGGCGCCGCAGCCAGCCGGTCATGGCGCCACCGCCAGCTGGTAGCCGCCGGCCTGCAGCCGGAACAGGCGGGCGTATGCGCCGTCGGTGGCCATGAGCGCGTCGTGGGTGCCTGACTCGGTGACCCGGCCGGCGTCGAGTACGACGATCTGCTGCGCGTCGCGCAGGGTGGCGAGCCGGTGGGAGATCAGCAGGCCGGTGCGTCCGTGGCGGATCCGAGCCAGTGAGGCGTGCACGCGGGCCTCCGCGGCGGCGTCGAGGCCGGAGCTGGGCTCGTCGAGGATGAGCAGGTCGGCGTCGGCGCGCATCAGGGATCTGGCCAGTGCGACGCGTTGCCACTGCCCGCCGGACAGGGTCACCCCTGCCTGGCCGTCCTCGTCGGCGAAGGTGCGGCTGAGCAGGGTCGCGTACCCGTGCGGCAGGGTGCGGAGTCGATCGTGGATCTCGGCTTGCGCGGCGGCGTGGGCGACCTGCGCCGGTGTGTGCGGCAACCGCCCGATGCCGACGTTCTCCTGGGCGGTCAGGTCGTAGCACATGAAGTCCTGGAACACCGCGCCCATGCGCTCGCGCAGCGTGGCGGCCTGCAGCTCGCGCAGGTCCACGCCGTCCCAGGTGATACGGCCGCGGTCGGGGTCGTAGAACCGGCACAGCAGCTTGACCAGCGTGCTCTTGCCGGCTCCGTTCAGGCCGACGATGCCCACCGCCTGGCCGGCGGGGATCACGAGGTTGACGCCCTGCAGGACCCAGGGTCCGTCGGCGTCGTAGCGGAACCAGACGTCGTCGAATCTGATCCCGGTGTGCAGCGGCGACGCCGGCACCAGCCCGTCGGCCAGGTCGGCCGGGCTGCTGAGGACGGCGACGTAGTGCCGGAACAACCGCATCGCCGTGCCGACCTCGCCGAGCTGCCCGGCGATGGCGGACAGGCCGCTCTGCAGCGAAGCGAGCGCGGCGAGCAGGACGGTGAGGTCACCGAGGCTGAGCGTGCCGTGCAGGGCGGCGTTCACGGCGATCGCGGTCACGGTGAGGGTGACCACGGCGGCGGCCAGCGCCCAGACGGCCTGGACGATTGCCACATGCCGGTGGGCGTGCAGTTCGATGCGGCCGGCGGTGCGCATCGCGCCGGTGAGCCGGTCGTGGAAGAACGTGCTCAGGCGGTAGAGGCGCACTTCACGGGCCGCGCGCAGGTCGGTGAGCAGGCTCTGGAAGAGGAAGCGGGCGCGGAACAGCCCCGCGCTGTTCTCGGCGGCCTGCGCGCTGCGGCGGGACAGCCGCAGCTGCAGGAGCAGTTCGGGCACCGCCACGGCAAGTAGGAGCAGTCCGGCGGGCGGCCACACCGACACCAGGATCCAGCTGAAGCCGCCGAGGGTGATGATGTTCTGGGCCAGCTGGACGGCGAACATGACGACGGCGTAGGGCGCCTGGTCGGCCGCCTGCTGGGCGAGCGCCAGCCGGTCGCGGAACGCGGGCTGTTCGAACGGGCCGAGGCCGAGGAACGTGTTGATTCTGTGGTACAGCTGCACGCCGGCGGCGATCGCGATCGCGTTCTGCACGGCCGCGGTGAAGTAGCCTGCCAGGCGACTGGTGATGGTGACCAGCGTCAGCAGCACGGTGACCGCTACGGCGTAGCCGAGCGCGGCCCGCGGGTCGGCCGCGGGGCCTTTGCTGATCTCGTCGAACAGCAGCTTGGTGAACCAGGCGGCGCCGACCGGCGGCACGGCGCCCACGAGGATCAACGCGATCATGGCCGTGAGCGCGGCCGGTGCAGCGGCTCCCAACCGCAGGGCAGTCCGTAGCGCCGCCATGGTCAGACCAGGACCGGCAGCTCGTGGCTGGAGCCGACCACGATGCCGTCGTGCACCGACAGCACGGCGGGGAATCCTTTGACCTTGAACGCGGTCTCGGCAAGGTGCTCCGAGACCGCCACGGTGTCGTAGCCGGCCAGGCGCTCGGCCATGGCGGCGGTCTCGGCCGGTGTGCCGATCATCAAGATGAGCGCGTCGCGGCGGTAGCGGCCGGCGTCGGCGGTCAGCGTGTCGAGCAGTGTCTGGCACGGCGGGCAGGTGGGCGTGAGCATGACGACGGTGCGGCGGCCGGTGGACAGGTCGGCGTGGGCGAAGCCGCCGACGTTCAGACCGGGTGCGGGCAGCACCTCGGGGATCGGTTCGCCGCCGTGGTCGTGGCTGCTTTCCACGGCACGCAGCCGGCGCACGAGTGCCAGAGTGAGGACGAGGTTGAGCACGGCGACGGCGCCGATGACGGCGAGGGCGGCATTGGCGATACCCGGCATGAGAGCTCCTTGGCGAGTCATGACGGGGCCGCGCCAGTCGGCGCGGCCCCTGGCGGATGGCGCCAGGTCAGCAGACGCCGACCTTCTTGGTGTAGCAGATCGGCCGCGAGGTCGACGTCGTGCAGGCTCCGGTGCAGCTGATGTAGCCCTGCCGGTAGTAGCGGAAGTAGCTGCCGCCCGAGCAGTAGCCGTTGGACGCGACGCAGGTGCAGGCCTGGCCCTGCTCCGGCACGCAGGCACCGGCCTGTTCGCTGCCGAGCAGCTTGGCGAGCATGGCGTCGCCGACGCGGGTGATGGCCCTGGTCATGAGCGAACCTCCTTGGATGGTGGTGGTTGCCCTTCACTGTCGCGGTGGCCGCTGCGGGTGCGCTGCGCCGTCACTGCGCGGCGACTGCGCTTGTCCACAGCGCCAGCCGTCGGCGCAGGTCGTGGACGTACTCGGCGTCGAAGTGCTCGAAGGTGCGCAGCGCCTCCCGGCCCAGTTCGATGGCTTGGTCGTAGCGGTGCAGCGCGGCCCGCGCCTGCGCCAGCAGGCTCAGCGAGTTGGCCAGCGGGAAAGGCTGCCCGATCGTCCTCAGCATGCCCACCGAGTGTTCGAGCTCGCGCACGGCCGCGGCGAGGTCGCCGTCTTCGAGGTGCACCTTTCCCAGCAGCCGCCGTGAGATCGCCTCGCCCCACCCGTGGCGCATGCCGTGGAAAGCCGGCACGGTGCGGTTCAGCAGCCGCCGGGCCGATTCGCGATCTCCGGCGGCCAGGTGCGTTGCGGCCAGTGCCTGCTCGGCGGTGGCCACGCCGAGCCGGTCGCCGAGCCGACGCGCGGCAGAAACCGCATCGCTGAGGTGGCGCACCGCCTGCGGCCACTGCTGCGCATGCCGGTGCAGCAGCCCCAGGCTCTCGCGCGCCAGCGCGGCGCCCCACAGGTCGCCGTCGCCGTCGAACAGCTGCTCGGCGCCTGCCAGCGCGGCGTAGGCGAGTTCGGAAGAGTGCTGGTATTGCCCGTAGTGCATGCCCAGGGTGAGCAGCGCGTGCGCGCCGACCGGGCCGACCGGCCAATGCCCGGCGCACAGCCGCACCATCAATTCCAGGGCCGCGTCGGCTTCGCGCACGCGGCCCAGATGACGACAGCACAGCGAATAGCTCTGCAGGGCGGCGACCCGCACCGGCACCGACACGGCGCGGCTGTCGCGGTGGACCGCGCGCAGCAGCGGCAGCGCCTCGAGGTGCCGGTCCAGAACGCGGTAGGTCGTGCCGAGACACAGCCGCACCGCCAGCCGGGTCGGCCCGCTCAGCTCGGCGTCCCGGTCCAGCACGGCACGCAGGCAGTCGGCGAACTCGGGCAGATGCTCGCTGCGCATCAGGGCGAAGTTCGCCATCGTGCAGGACACCCGCCCGGCCAGGTCCACCGCGTCCAGCCGCAGCAGGTCCTGCACGGCCGCGACGATGTTCTCCCGCTCCGTCTCGAACCAGCTCACCGCGGCCCAGGCGTCCATCGCCGCCACAGGCTCCGGCACGGGGTATGCCTGGCACGGCAGCGCGGCACCGGCCCGTGCGGCGTACGCATGCAACCGTGCGTACCAGCCGAGCAGCTCGCCCGTGCCGGGTTCGGCACGTTCCCGGGCACAGAGCCGGATCAGCTCGTGCATCCGCACCCGCCCACCGGGGTCCGCGATCAGCAGCTGCGCCCGGCACAGCTGCTCGAGCAGCACCTCGGTCTGCTCGTCCCACATGCCGAAGGTGCGCAGCGACGTACGGCTCAGCACGGCGAGCAGACCCGCGGCCGGCGGCGGCAGCCGCTCGAACCCGACGGCGAAGCTGCTGCGCACGTCCAGCTCGCCCAGCGACAGCTCGTCGAGGCGCCGGCGCTCGTCGTGCAGCCGGTCGCGCAGCCGCGCCACGGTCATCGCCTCCCGCTCGGCCAGCCGCACACCGGCGATGCGCAACGCCAGCGGCAGTCCACCGCACAGCTCGACGACCTGTGCCGCGGCCGCGGCCTCCTGGTTGATCCGCTCGGCGCCGGCCAGCCCGGCCAGTAGGTCCATCCCGTCCTCGGCGGGCAGCACGTCCAGCGCGACGACGGAGACTCCGGCCAGCCCGTGCAGGTCGGCGGTGCTGGTGATGATCGCGCCGCTCGGGCCCGGCGGCAGCAGCGGCCGCGCCTGAGCCGCGCCTGCCGCGCCGTCCAGCATGATCAGCATGGTGCGGTCGGCGAGCACGGAACGGTACAGCGCCGCGCGTTCTTCGACGTCGTCGGGGATGGCCTTGCCGGTCACCCCGAGCGCGCGCAGAAAGGCGCCGAGCACCGCACCAGGCAGCGCCGGATCGCCGGAGTTGCCACGCAGGTCCGCGTACAGGCATCCGTCGGGAAAGCGGTGCCGCTGCTCGTGCGCGGCGCGCAGCGCGAGCGCCGTCTTGCCCGTGCCTGCCAGCCCGGTCACCGCGACCAACCGTGCGGCTCCGGCTACCTGGGGCGGGTGGACGAGCAGTGACCGCAGCAGCCCCAGCTCCTTCTCCCGGCCGACGAAGTCGCGCGCGGTGCCCGGCAGCTGGTTGGGCCGGACCAAGGCGCGCACCCCGTCGTCCTGCTGCTCGCTGGCGAGGATCTCCTGGTGCAGCCGCTGCAGCCGGGGGCCGGGGTCGATACCGTGCTCCTCGGCCAGCAGGCGGGCTCCGGCGCGGTACACCGCCAGCGCCTCGGCATGCCGGCCGCTGCGCTGCAACGCGACCATCAGCTGGCCGCGCAGCCGTTCCCGCAGCGGCCGGTCGCGGACCAGGGTGGTCAGTTCCGGCACGAGTTCGTGGTGCATGCCCATCGACAGCTGCGCCTCGGCACGCAGTTCGACGGCGTGCGCACGCAGCTCCTGCAGCCGGTCACGCTCGAAGTCGACCATGGTCGAGCTGACGTCGACGAAGGCGTCATCCCGCCAGCGCGCCAGCGCCCGGTCGAGCAGTTGCACCGCGTGCCGGTCGTCGGTGGCTGCAGCCGCGGCCCGTACGTCGTCGGCGAAGTCGACGCTGTCCATGTCGGCCGACGGGCCGAGCTGATAGCCGGGTGATCTGGTCACGACCAGTTCCCTGCCCCCGGCCCGCCGGACCGACACCACCAGCGCCTGTACCCGGTTGCGCGCTCCGCCGGGCTGCCCGGACTGCCACAGCCCGTCGATCAGGCGGTCGACGGGCACGATACGTCCACGGTGGGCGCTCAATATCGCGACGAATGTCCGCTCCAGCGGGGTGAGCGCAACGTCATGCCCGTCTACCTTCAGCTCCACCCGGCCCAACACGTTGATCCAGTTTCTACTCACCGCGCAAAGGTAGTTCCTCCCGATCTACGACCCAGCCGGGTCTGTCGCATTGAGCGTTGGTTCGCCGACGGACGATGCCGTGCCGTCGCCCCACCCGCTGGACCAAGCTGCCATCGCGTCGCCAACCGCCATGGTGAAACGCGGCGTGACAACGGGCCTGACAGGGACGGGTCCGGCACGTCACCGCGCGCCGGACCCGCCGCCACCAACGAAATCCCGGCCTGCGTCGGCGCCGACGACGACTGACGGTCGCGGTCCGGCGCCATCGGCGTCAGACCGAGACCACGATCTTGCCGCGTACGCCGCCGTCCTCCAGTGCCTGGTGCGCGCCCGCGATGGCGGCCAGCGGGAAGACCCGGTCCACGACCGGCCGCACGGCACCCCGCGCCACCAGCGCAGCGAGCCGGTCCAGGTCGGCGCGGCGCGGATTGCCGCTGAAGAACCGCACCCGCCGGGACCCGTGCACCGCCGAGGCGGCCACGTATCCCAGTGCCGCGACCACCCGATCGATGTCGAACGAGACAGCGACCATCCTGCCGCCCCGGCCCCGCACGGGCCGATCCGGCTGAGCGGCCGGCCGGGCTCAGACGGCCTGCCGCAGCGAGCGCGACATGGCGGCCAGACCGAGCACCGCCAGCATTGCCAGCACGCTCGGGATGAGGAACACCAGTGGCAGGCCGACCGTCGCAGCGCCGAGTCCTCCGGCGAGCCCGCCGAGTGCGGAACTCAACGCGGTCGAGCTCAGGAAGATCGCCGACGCGGTGGCGACGGCGGTGGGCAGCAGCCGCTGGGCGACGATGATGCCCAGCGTGGCGAACACGCCCCAGACACCGCCCATCAGGATCTGCCCGGCGAACAGCCCGGCCGCCGTGCCGGTCAGGGCGAAGCACAGGTTGGCGGCCACCCCGAACGCGGCGCCCAGGACCATCAGCCGCAGCATGCCGGTCCGGCGGGCGACGACGACGGCCAGCGGCATCAGCACGAGCTCGACCAGCGGTTGGATCCCGATGACCGCGCCGCTGAGCCCGGAACTGAACCCCAGCTCGTCGTTCATGTACATCGGCAGGTAGGCGTACTTGATCGACTCTCCCGCGTAGACGAGGACGTACAGGCCGGTGAAGGCCAGCAGGGGCAGCATCATCCGTACCCCTGGGCGGTGAGCCGCGGAACCCGGTGCCGACGCGGTCGCGGTGACCACCTGCGGCGTGCGCATCATCCCGAGCGGAACGACCTGGGCGAGGGTGAGCATCGCCGTCACCAGCAGCGTGAAGCGCAGCGAGGTGTGCCCGGCCAGGAAGGCACCGGCGACCGGGCCGACGACCCAGCCCGCGGTCAGCGCCATCCGCACGATGGCCACGACGCCATCGTTGCGCGGGTCGGGGCGCGCGCTCATCTCGTCGTGCAGGGCGGCGAACAGCTGCGACGTGGCCGCTCCGGCGAAGGCGAGCACCACAGCGCTCACCACGTACGGCATCCACAGCTGCGTCGAGTACGCGATGCCCGCCCAGCCGGCGAATCCGGCCACCGCGCAGACCCGGAACAGCCCCAGCCGACGCCCGGTGCGGTCCGACCGCGACCCGACCAGGTAGCCCGCCACTGGCGCGGTGAGATTCGTCAGGTAGAACAGGCCCGCCGCGGTCAGCGACCCACCCAGGTCGTGGACCAGGAACGACGCGATCTGCGGCGCGGCGGCCGAGAACCCGAGTCCGGACAGGAACATCGCGACGGCGGCACCCCGGTACAGCGGGGAAGCCCACGTCAGCCGCACTGCCGAGGACCGCGCAGCGGGCTGCTCCGTCGCCTTGCCGGTAGGGCGCCGATCCGTTGTCAAACTGTCCACGCGCTCTCCTGACCCATCTGCGAAGCGCGTCCGCCGGTAGCAGACGGCCACCTCGGAACGCAGCTGTTCCAGACGCCAGCGGTGGCGGCGACACAGCGTCCGTCGACACTGGTCGCCGCCACCGCTGACGGCCGGATCGCAGGATAGGCGTGAGAGCGGTTTCAGCGACCGCGCTCCGCCGAAAAGGCCGGCTCAGCGCACCCGCGGCGAACGCACCTCGTACGGCCCGAGCACCAGTGCCACCGGCCCTTCCGCCAGGCCGCACTACGCGGCGGTCTGGCCGTCCAGGCCGGTGATCGCCGCCGTGACCGCCTCGCCGGTCACGTTCGCGACGCCCAGCACGATCCCGTCGCCGTCCTCGGCGGGCTTCACCGCGTCGGCATTCACCAGCCGGTCGTGCCCGGTCCGCCCTTGAACGGGCCGGCGATGTCGCGGGTGATCCACCCGCCGTAGAAGTCGCCTACCTGCGGTGTGACGGGTTCCCCGTCGACCAGGCACGTGTCGAGTTTGGATGGGTAGAACGCGAGCAGCCCGGCGAGTTCCCGGTAGCCGGCCGCCGGTTCCTCGTACGACCAGGCCGCCTGGGGCACGACCTCGTCGCCTACGGTCAGGTCCCAGTAGGAGGCGGTGCCCTTGAACTCGCAGTGCGTGGTGCGCCCGGACGGCCGCAGTGGCAGCAGCACTGCCTCGCGGGGCACGTAGTAGACCGGCGGATGCGAGGTCTCCAGGATCCTGACGGCCTGCCGGGTGTCGAAGACGACCCGGCCGCGGTGGCTTGCGGCGATGCGGCGTCGGCTGTGCTCGCAGCGTGGTGGCCGCGGGTAGTCCCAGACGTTCTCGACCACGGCTGCCCGGCCGGTGGGTTCGTCGCCGTCGCGACCGGTGTGCGCGGGTGTCATCGCAGCGCCGGCCCGCCTGGCACGCGGTCGGGCACCGGCCGGGTGGCGGGCAGGTCGGGCAGCGCGGTGGTCGTCGGCGGTTCACCCACGCCGACAGCTCCGCCCAGGGCGGACGGTGCGGCGTGCTCCGCGAGCGGCGGCAGGTGTGCCATGCCGTAGGCGGACAGGGCGTCCATCGCCTTGGCGGCGTCCTTGGCCTTCTCGCGGGTTTCGTCGTCGCGTGCCGCCATCCAGGTGGTGTAGCCGGCGATCTGCCAGCGCGTGTTGTGCGTGATCTTGCCGACCAGCTCCATGGATCGGCCCGCGCACCGGCGTGACAGGTTGCTGAACTTCTCGTCGATGCCCATGGTGACCTCCGGCTGCGGTTTCTCGTGGCCGCGGACTGCTTGCCACGATTTCATCGTCGCCGCAGGCGGCGGGCGGCGTGGCGCGCGGCCCGAATTTGCGTCGATTCACGCGTCGTATCAGCGGGCGGCCGGGTTCAGCGCGGTTCAGGGCGGTCGGCGGGCGGCCGTTCGCTGCGGGCCGCCTCACGCGAGGCGACGATCGCGCCGGTCATCCGCCGGATCACCTCGGCGGCGACCAGCAGGTCCTCGGTCGGCAGGTCGGTGAGGGCCTCGGCCATCCGCCGGCCCAGAGGTTGGAAGAAGTCCCGCGCCATCGCGAGCGCCGTGTCGTTCATCGACAGCGTGAGCCGGCGGCGGTCGCGCGGGTCTCGGACACGCTCGACGTGGCCGACGGCCTCCAACCGGTCGATCAGCGACGTGGTCGCCGATGCCCCCAGGCCGAGGCGTCCGGCGAGTTCGCCGGCAGTGAGCGGTCGGCCCTGCTCGGCGCTCGCGGCGATCCACATGATCGCGTTGAGGTCGCTGCGGCCCAGGTGGTGGGCTCGGGCGAACACGTCGACGAATACGTCGCTCTCCACCGCGCTGACCTGTAGCGCCCTGGCGACCTCGTCGAGCGCGGCGACCCGCTCGGGGGGCCCCGTTTGCTCCCGCATGGCGAGCACTATAGCATTTCGATCACCGAACCATTCGGTGATCGAACAGTTGCATCATCAACGAATACTGAACAGGAGCCCAGCTCATGGGTGCGCGTCTCGCCACATGGATCGCCAGCCGGGTCGGAGCAGCCGCCATCCTGCTCGCGACGGCGGCGGTAGCCGCGTTGGTGTTCCTCACCAGTCCCGCCCAGCCCGCGGCCAGCCCCACCGACGGCCTGCCGGAAGGCAAGCAGTCCACCCGCGTCACCGAACTGATGGACCGATTCGCCAGCGGCCGAGCCGAATCCGCCATCATCGTGTTCGAACGCCCCGGCACCGCGCTCACCGATACCGACCGCCAGGCCCTGACGGCCCTGCGAACGACCGTCGCCGGTCGCGAGCACGTCGGCTACCTGCCACCGCTCGCCTACGCCGACGACGGCCAGGCGGCGTTGCTGGTCGTGCCGTTGCAGGCCGACCTGCCCGACGACGTCCGCGACAGCACTGTCGACGACCTGCGCGCCGTCCTGCGCGACGCCGCCGAGCTGCCCGCCGGGCTCAGCGCACAGGTGACCGGCGGCGCAGCCTTCGGCCGCGACATCTCCGCCGCCTTCGCGGGAGCCGACGTCACCCTGCTGGTCTCCACCGCGATCGTGGTGGCGCTGCTGCTGCTGATCACCTATCGCAGCCCGATCCTGTGGATCGTCCCGCTGACCGTGATCGGGCTCGGCGACCAGCTGGTCGCCAAGCTGCTGCCGTGGATCGGACACCTGATCGGCGAGCCCACCGACGCCTCCATCGCCGGCATCGTCTCCGTGCTGGTCTTCGGCGCCGGCACCGACTACGCGCTGCTGCTCATCTCCCGCTACCGCGAGGAGCTGCGCCGCACCACCGACCGGCGCGCCGCGCTGGCCGCCGCGGTCCGGGCCGCGGCTCCGGCGATCGTCGGCAGCGCCGCGACGGTCGTGCTCGCCCTGCTGACCCTCGTCACCGCCGTGCTGACCAGCAACCGGACTCTCGGCATCGCCGCCGCCGCCGGCGTCGGCGTGGCCCTGATCTTCGGGCTCATCGTGTTGCCCGCAGCCCTGGCGCTGCTGCCCCGCGGCGCGTTCTGGCCGCTCGTGCCCGTCGCCGGCAGCGCCGAGACCAGCGAGACCGGAATCTGGGCCCGGGTCGCCCGGCTCGTCGGCCGCCGCCCCGTCGGCGTCCTGGCCGCCGCCGCGCTCGTGCTCGCGGCACTCGGCGCGGGACTGCTCACGACCACGATCGGGCTGTCGCAGACCGAGCAGTTCCGCACCGAGGTGGAGTCGGTCCAAGCCCAGCAGACACTGGCGGCGCACTTCGCCGCCGGATCGTCGCAGCCGCTGCAGGTCGTCGTCTCCAGCACGAACGCGCAGCAGGCCGCCGACATCGCCGGCCGCACAGCCGGAGTCGCGGCCGTCGGCCGCCCTGAACCGTCGCTCGACGGCACACTGACGCTGCTGCCGGTGCAGCTGGACGACGAGTCCGGCACCCCCGGCGCCGACCGGGCCGTCACCGCGCTACGCCAAGCCCTGGCCGCCGGAGCAGGAGCGGACGCCCTGGTCGGCGGGCAGCCCGCCGCCGACCTCGACCGGCGCGACGCCAACGCCCGCGACAACGCCGTGGTCGCCCCGCTGGTCCTGGCCGTAGTGCTGATCGTGCTGATCGCATTGCTGCGCTCGGTGGTGGGGCCGCTGGTCCTGCTGGCCACGGTCGTGCTCAGCTACGCGGCCAGCCTCGGCGCGGCCAGCCTGGCCTTCGCCGCCCTGGACATCCCCGCGCTGGCCGCCAACGTGCCGCTGCTGGCGTTCCTGTTCCTGGTCGCGCTCGGGGTCGACTACAACATCTTCCTCGTCAGCCGGGCCAAGGAGGAGACCGCCGCACGCGGCAACACGCGGGCCGGCATGCTGCGGGCGCTGTCGGCCACCGGCGGTGTCATCACCTCGGCCGGGGTGCTGCTGGCAGCGGTCTTCACGGTGCTGGGGGTGCTGCCGGTCATCGTGCTGACCCAGCTGGGCATCATCGTCGGCATCGGCGTGCTGCTCGACACGCTGCTGGTCCGCACACTGGTGGTGCCGGCACTGGCGCTGCTGCTCGGCGAGCGGTTCTGGTGGCCGTCTCGTCCCGCGCCCCACCCGGCGCAGATCAACTCGCCGCGTCCGGCCCGCGCCGAGGATCTCCAGCAGGACCAGCAGCGGCGCGACCCCGCCGCGACCGGACACTGACGGCAGCGCTGCCGGAGGAGGCCCACGGACCCCTCCGGCAGCGCTGCGCCGCGTCCGACCCGCTGGACTGCGCGTTGTGGCCTTCGAGGTCGATGAAAAGTTGGCCGGTTTGCCGCCGCAATGTCCGTCGCGCACGGCCACTCCGGCGTGGCCGTCGGTGTGGCCGCCGAGCGGCACGAGGCGGATCTGCTCGGGCAGGTCCGCTCGGAACCTTTTCGGACTGCACACGGTGGCGACGACAGCCGATATGCTGTCGCGATTGTCCTTTCGCGACACGGGGATGGCTCCATGGACAAGATCGGCTTGGCGGACGCGATCGACGCGCTTCGCACGGAATTGACCGCGGCCGCCAAGGCGGCCAAGGGCCAGGATCTACGATTCCAGGTGGACAAGGTGACCGTGGAGCTCGAGGTCGTCTCCGAGCGGACCACGCAGGGCTCGGCCGGGGTCAAGTGGTTCGTGGAGGTGGGCGGCCAGCGCTCGCATTCGGGCGGCCACGCCCATCGGGTGACCGTGGAACTGATCCCCAAGAGCGGCTCCGGCCCGCTGTATACCGGTGACGGCGAGATCCCGGAATAGACGAATCCTCCAGATGAGCACGGTGAGCGTGGCTGCGTTCGACGCAGACCGCGCAGTCGAGGTGATCTCCCGCGGTGCGCCGGCCGGCGTGGCCGACGGTTACCAGTCGGGCTACTACCTGGGCTCCGGCTTGGTCCTCACCTGCGCGCACGCGCTGTCCGATGCGCCGGGTGTCGAACTGACGGTGCGTGACATCAGCAGGCGCACCGTAACCGCGCGGATCGCATGGTTTCACCGCCACCACGATCTCGCACTGCTCGCCGCCGACGATCACGGGCATCTGCCGGCCGAGACCGTGTCGCTGTCGGTGCTGCCACGCATCACGACCGATACGTCAGCCAGGTTCGTCATGTACGGCTGGCCGAGGGCCGGTCAGCTCGGGACGAAACGCAACCCCGTGCAGGTTCACGGGCCGGTCAAGTTCGCGGAAGTCGCGGGAGCCACGACCGGGACGATGCTGCTGCGGCCCGACCTGAACTGCCCGCCCGGGTATTGGAAGGGCATGTCCGGTGCGGCGGTCTTCTGCGACGGGCACCTGATCGCCGTTCAGCTTCTGCAGCCCGACCCCAAGCTGGACTACCTGGTCGGATTGCTGCTCACCGAGGACATGTTGATGCGACCCGACGAGCGCGGCCGGCGAGGCAGCGACATCCTCACCGCTGCCGGTGTCGCCTGGGGCATCACCGCCACAGGCATGGACCGCCCTACGTCCACCGCGCCACCGCCGCCCGCATCGCTTTCGCGCCGCGCGGCAGACTCCACCGACCAGACCGCCGAACGGGAACGTCCGCGCGCGACGGCGTCCCGACCCGCAGCAGTAGTCGGCGCTGGCGCCCAGCCCGATCGCGAGGTCGACCGGAATCGGCGAGCCGTCCGTGTCCCGCCACTACTCCGCCGGGGCATACTGCTCACACTGCCCGTGATCGTCGCGGGTGCAATCATGGCTGTCACACTCATGCCCGATTCGTCCACCCCACCGGACACGAAAGGGCCGCCCGCATCACCGTCGCCGTCGGGTCCACCCTCCCCGTCGCCGGCCACGCGCGCCTCCCGCACCCCTACGGTGAAGCCGTCGAGGTCGGGTGCGGCCAAGGCCACTGCTTTCAAGCCCGGTTCCGTATCACGGATCCGGAACGCCTCCATCGGTCAATGCGTGTCGGGCGAGGACTTCTCCCCCGGCTACGGGCCCTGCAGTTCCAGCCACGCCTACGAGTGGACGTTTCGCGACACCGGCGGCGGCACCTTCGAGCTGGTCAACCGCGCGAGCGGAAAGTGCTTGGAAGCGCCCTACACCGAAAACTCCGGAGCCGGGCTGGCGCACTGCAGCGGACTCGGCGGAACCGGCTATTCGCATTGGCGCATAGAAAGCACCACCGACAGAGGTCAGACCCTCCAGAACACCGACACCGGACAGTGTCTGGCCATCGCTTCCGCGCCCTACGGGGGCGGCAAGGCGGTGATGCTGACCACCTGCGACAGCGACCAGCCCGTGCAGCTCTGGCGGAACTCGGGCTGATACAGCAGCGGCCCGTGCTTTGCAGGCAGAGCCGCTCCCGTCCCGTCGTTCGGTGGCGCTCACGCAGCGGTCCGGTCCGGTACTGCCCGACCGCGGTCGGGCAGTACCGGCAGCGCGAGCAGCCGCCGCGCGGGCACGGTCGGCGACTGGCGGGGCAGGGCCGGCCGCGCGATCGCCAACCGGTCAGCGCCCGCCGTCGCCGCCGGCCTCGCGCAGCCGGATGACGTACACAGCGGTCAGCGCGACGCCGCGGTCGTCGTCCTGTGCGAGCTCGGTGAGCGCCCGGGAGGCGGTGCCGCCCGGGATGCCGGCGAGCGCCTGGGTCAGCCGCCGGCGCGTCGACGGGTCGGCGGTGCCGGTGCCGAGGGGGGCGATGAGCCCCGCGGCGATCCTGTCCGCCGTCACGGGGTCGTCGGCCAGGGCGCTCAGGGCGTCGGCGGCTTCGACGTCGTTGACCTCCGCCAGGACCATGTCGATGAGGGTGGGTACGGCGTCGGCGACGCCGCGTGGGCCGAGCGCCAGGGCCGCGTGCCTTCGGACGGCGACGTCGGTGCTGGTGAGCGCGTCGTGTAGCAGGGCGTCGGCCGTGTCGTTGCCGATGGCGGCGATGGCTTGCACGGCACGTGTGCGCACCTCGGCCTGCGACGCCCGGAGGCCGTGGGCCAGCAGAGCCAGCCCGTCGTCACCCGAACGGGCCAGGGCCCACCGCAGGGCTCCGGCCACGTTCGGGTCGGTCTCGCTCAGCACCGCCTCGACCAGCGCCTCCACCGGCATGCGGTCCTCGGCTGCCGAGGACAGCGCCGCGCGCTGGCGCTTGCCCGCGCTGTCCGAGCCCAGCGCCTGCAGCAGTGCGACGATCTGCAGTACGTCCTCCCAGCCGGTGGGCTCTGCGGCGCCGATCCGGCGCAGCCGGGTGAGCAGTTCCGTCTCGGCCGCGATGCGGTCGAGGGTCTGCCGGATGAGGTCGTCGACCAGGCCTGAGGGAGTGAAGTCGGGATCGTCGAGGGCGCGCCCGACCTCACGCAGCGACAGTCCGAGCGAGCGCAGGCTCTCGATGTGGAAGATCCGCCGGATGTCCTCGCCGGAGTACTCCCGGTAGCCGGTGCCGCTGCGTCCCGTCGGCCGGACCAGGCCGAGCGAGTCGTAGTGGCGGAGCATGCGGGCGCTGACCCCGGACCGCCGGGCCACCTCACCGATCAACACTGCCGATCATCCTTCCTCGCCGGCCCTGCCCAGGGCCGCGACACGTTTGGCCTGCTCGACAGCGAGCTGGAAGCCTGCGTCGGGGTCGAGCCACAACTGTTGCGTGGCGCGCGCATGCCCGCGCACGCCAGGATCGCGATCCGTGGTCGCGGCGTGCAGGATCGGCATGATCACCTCGCCGAGCGCGATCAGCGCACGGCTGAGGCTCAACTGCGTCTCGCGCCCGCCACGCCCGAGTTGTGTCGCCAGGACCGCGGCCAACTCGGATTGTCCCCCGTCGGGCACCAGCACCACGGCAGCTCGCCAGGCGCTCTGCGCCACCGTGTCGTCGGGGTCGGCCAGCAGCGCCTGCGTGATCGCCGGCCACGCCCGCCGGTCCCCGATCTTGGAGAGCGTGTGCAGGGCCTGGCTGCGCGCCTGCGCTCGCGGCGAGCGGAGTTCGTCGACGAGCTTCGGGACCGTGCTCGACGGCGGCTGGCGGGTGAGCGCCCAGGTGAGCATCTCGCGTACGTAGAACTCGGGTTCGATGGCGCACCGCTCGACGAGCTTGGCGACGGATCCCGGGTCGGGCGTCGTGCCGACCGCCAGCGCCGCCCGCAGCCTGACCGACGGGTCGCGGTGCTCCAGGCCCCGGAGGGCCTGCCTCATGTTCGTGTCCTGCTCCTGCGTGGTCATCGCCACCTCCTGCGCCACAGTGAAGACCTTGTCACTGTGTCAAGGTCAAGCGACGACCTCGGCTGATCCGGCTCGCAGGCAGTTGCTGACCGCGCACCGAGCCCGACAAGGCCTGCTTGGCCCAGCCGGAGGTACGGGGCCACCACCCGCGCGTGGTGATCGGCGACGCCGTGGGGCGACCTACGCCTACTCGTGCAGCGGCCACACCTCGACGATCCCGTGGGCGATCGCGCACGGAGTCGCGGACACGGCTTCGATCGCCTCGTCGATCGAGGCGGCCTCGATGAGCGCGAACCCGGCTACCGGAAGCGCAGCCGACATGAACGGGCCTTTCTCCACGACCACGCCGGTGGCGTCATGATTTCTCACCTGTACGGGCGCGCCGGCGATTCCCGACTCGGCACCTGCCTCCCGCAGCCGGGCGTCATGGGCGTGCGCCCGATCGCGCAGCTCAGCGGCGGTACGGTCGTATCCCGCCTGGTCGCCGTATCCGATGGTCAAAAACTTCGCCATGACCGGGTTCCTTCCGCGGCAGAGGTCACCGAGCCGGGCCCGGCCGGTGAGTGTCACATCTACCGACTCACCGATCCGGCGGGCGCTGAAACCTGCGAAGCATGCCTGCGAGTTGCACAGGCCCGCTGAGCTGCGGGGAACCCTGCCCGGCAGAAGCCGCATCCGCGCGGGCCGAGCCTCACGTCGCGGCTGGCGCCGCCTTGAGCACGTAGATGCACGCCTCGACCGGACCGTGCGGCGTGTGCACCTCGGCGACGACCCGCTCGTACTGCGGACCTTCGAATTCGTCGAGCCGCGGCCAGTGCTCGGGCAGGTCGCCGGACTCGAAGACCTCGACGCCCACGCGCTCGCCGTCGGGGTCAACGGCCAGCCCGGGGAACCCGAGGGCACTCCCCCAGCCCTGCTCGATGAGACGGCCGTGCACGTGGCCCGGGAACCAGCGACCGGCAAGATCATTCAGCTGGTGATGGTTCGGCTTTCCCGGCGCGAGACTTCCGTAGGTCGCCAGGCGGCGAGTCGGACCGAGATCATCACTCACCGGACAAGATTAACGCCGCCGCTCCCCCAGGCGCCGGACGAGGCCGGCACCCCGGCCACGGACACCGGCTTCGAGGCCCGACCGCGCTGGTGACATGCGATCTGCCGCGTGTGGGCGCATGAAAACGGCACGTCATGGGTACGTATGCGGTTGCCCGACCGAGGAGGCCGCGATGAGCCAGACACCTGAGGAGCCGGAGATCGTCCGTGAGGACGACGAGGCCGAGATTCGCGAGCAGCGGGGACGCACCCCGCACCCCATCGAACCCGCGGAAGGGCCCGACGATCCGGAGTACACCGGCGGCTGAGCACGCCGGCGCCCCTGCGCACGGCGTCCGACGCCACGAAGTCGGCCTGACCGGCCGAAACGAAGCGATCATCGTCGATGATAAGCCCGGGTTGTCCGGTTTCCGACCGAGCCCGCGGCGGTGTACACGCGAAACAGCAGGTCGCCGGGCGGGCGTATCGGTGCGTCACGGTTCGGCATACGTGACTGCGACAGGCGGACCGCCTCCTTTGTCGACCGTCCGTGACGGAGAGTCGCGATGACGTCGCATCCTGCCGTGCCAACGGGTCCGGCGGGCCGGGGTCCACGAGATCGACGCATCTCGAAAGTGAAAGGATTTGGGCGCAAGTCCGGCGCCACGCCGGACCACGACCCCGAAGGAGTGGCCATGGCGGTTTCCGCTGACCTCGCCAAGCTGCTGGACAAGGACTACCAGGACAAGAGCCTTGAGGAGATCGCCGACGCGCCGGTCGCCGCGCTCGCCGGCGTGAGCGAGCGTGCCGCGCAGCACCTCAAGGACGCCCTGGGCATCAAGACGATCGGTGAGCTGGGCCGCAGCCCGTACTTCCGCGCCGCGCGGGCGATCGCCGACCTGGCTGACGCCAAGTAGTTCGATTCGTGGGCCGGCTGCCGTGGCAGCCGGCCCGCCGCGCCTTCGCGTAAGAGCGATGTTAGGCGTCGCAGGCCGCGTCGAAGTCGGCCGCAGTGGCGCGACGCAGTTCGAAGCGGACCGTGATGGTGTCCGAGGTGGTCGTGCCCGTCCTGGTGTCGGTCGAGGTCGTCGAGCGGACCGCGCCGTCGGGGTCGACCCGGATCAGTGCCGTGGAGATGGTGAGCCCGTCGCGGCCGTCCCACTCGCCGTCGAGCTGGCCCAGGTAGAGGCCGGCCGTGTTGTCGGGACGTCGGGCGTGCAGCGTGTAGCGGGTGCCCCGGTAGTTCAGGGTGTCGCCGTAGATCTCGTACGTCGCATCGTGCCCGGCGGCGCAGACCTTGGCGCTGCCGTCGATCTCCGGCCCTCCGTCGCCACTGCCGACCTGGTCGGTCAGCCGCAGAACCATCGTGCGGGTGTCGCCGGTGCCGTAGGTGACCTGGCCCTGCCAGTAGCCGACCAGGCCGGGTCTGCCTGGCATGGCCCACGGGTTCAGCAGCCAATGCGACCCGTAGATGAGGCCGAACCCGGCCATGATCACGGCGCAGACGGCAACGAGACGCCATCCGTTCTTGCGCCGTCGTTGCAAGCGCTGCCCGCTGGCCATCGCCCCTCCTTCAAGTCGCCTCACGCTATCGGTGTGCCGTGAGCGTGATGGTGAACTTCCAGGCGGGATTGCGAGAAGTGACGGTGCGATTTCCGTGTCGAGCTGGTGTGGACGGTCCGCCGCCGGCGTCCTGAGCAGCCGGATTGGGCGGCTGACCGCTCATCCGATGACAATGGCCACCGACACCGGCGGAGCTGGATGGTGGTGGCGTTGATCTTCGGCCGGGACTGGGTGCTCGACGAGACGTGGGCCGCCCTCGACGCCGGCGATCCGGTGCTGCTCACCGGGCCGGCCGGGATCGGCAAGAGCGCGATCTGGCGGGCGCTGCTCGACACCGCCGGTGCGGCGGGCTGGCTGGTGCTGTCGTGTGCGCCGGCCGAGTCGGAGTCGTCGCTGGCGCTGGCGGCGCTCGGCGACCTGCTGGCCCCGCTCGCGTCCGGCGTCGCGCGGCTGCCCGCGCCGCAGCGCACCGCCGCCGAGTCGGCGCTGCTCACCGGGGGCGGTGCGGCCGTGGACGACCGCGCTCTCGGTGCCGCGACCCGGTCACTGCTCCTGGACGCCGTCGCGGCCGGGTGCCGGGTGCTCGTCGCGGTCGACGACGCGGCCTGGCTGGACCCGCCCAGCGAGCGGGCGCTGCGCTTCGCCCTGCGGCGTACGGCGGGGGTCGGCGTGCTGGTGACACTGCGCGCCGACGCCCCAGGGCCGGCTCCGCTGGACCTGGACCGGGGCGACGGGCGGCTGCGCCGGGTCGACGTCGGTCCGCTGGGCGCCGGGGCGCTGCATCACCTGCTGGCTGACCGGCTCGGCGCGAGGCTGAGCCGGCCGCTGCTGTCGCGCATCGCCCGCGACTCCGGTGGCAACCCGCTGCTCGCGATCGAGCTGACCCGGGCCGTGCTACGGCTGCCGCGGCTGCCGTCGCCCGGTGAGGAGCTGCCGTTCCCGACGACGATGCCGCAGGTGATGGCCGAGGCGGTGCGGGTGCTGCCGCAGCGCAGCCGCGAGGCGGTGCGGCTGGCCGCGCTGCTGTCGGCGCCGACCCTGGCCGGCCTGCGTGCCGCCGGGGTCGACCCGGCCGACCTCGACGCGGCCGAGGAGGCGAGGCTGCTCACGGTGTCCGAGCGCGCCGTGCAGTTCAGCCATCCGCTGTACGCCGCGGCGGTACGCCAGGACCTTCCGGCGGGCCTGCGCCGACGCCTGCACCGGCGGCTGGCCGACGCCGTGTCCGACCCCGATGAGCGCGCCCGCCAGCTCGCCCAGTGCGTGACGGGCCCGGACGCGGCGGTCGCCGCCGAACTCGCCGCCGCCGCGGACCGGCAGCGCCGCCGCGGTGCCCCGCAGCTCGCGGCGGGTCTCTACGAGCACGCCGCGCTGCTGAGCCCGGCCGGTGACGAGCGGGGCGGGCGGCTGGTCGCGGCGGCGCGCTGCCGCTACGAGATCGGCGACTACCGTGCCGCTGCCGCCGAGGCCGAGCGGGTCGCCGCGGAGTATGCGGGCGAGCTGCGGGCGCAGGCGCTGCTGCTGCGCTCGGAGGTGGCGTGGAGCGCCGACGAGCCGCCGTCGGTGGCTCTGGACGCCGCGCTGCGTGCGCTGGACGCGGCCGGGCCGGGATCGGTGCTGGCCGGCCGAGTGCACGCCCACCTGGGCATGGTGAACGACGCGCCCGGCGCGGCCCGCGAGCACTCGCTCGCCGCGTGCGACCTGCTGGGCGCCTCGGCGGAGGATGCCGTGCTGCTGTCCGCGTCGCTGCAGCACCTGTTCTTCAGCGAGGTGCGCGGCGGCCTCGGCGTGCGCGTGCAGTTGCTGGACCGGGCGCTGGCGCTGGAGGCGGGCCGGCCGTCCCCGGGTGCGACCATCCCGGCGATCTGGTGGCGGTCGGTCGACGAACACGACCGTGCCCGTGACCGGCTCAGCAGGATGCTCGAGCTGGCCGCCGACGCCGGCGACGAGCCGGGCCAGCACGAGGCGCTGTGCCACCTGGCCGAGACGGAGCTGCTGGCCGGCCGGTTCGACGCCGCCGCGGGCCACGTGCGCGCCGTGCGGGAGCTCGGTGAGCAGCTGGGCACCGGGCTCATGGCGGAGACGTGGCTGGCCGGGATGCTGGACGCGTACCGCGGTGACCTGGAGCGGGCGCGGGAGACGGCCGAGGCGGGTCTGCGCCATGCCCGGACAGCCGACGACGTGTGGTCACGGCGGATCTTCCAGTTGCTGGCGGCGTTCACCGCGCTGTCGCAGTCCCGGATGGACGACGCCGCCACGGGTTACGCCGCGCTCGCGGCCACGGTCGACGCGATGGGCCTGGTCGAACCGCTCGCGTTGCGTTTCGAGGCGGATTGGGTCGAGGCCGGCGTCGCCGTGGGCGACCTGGACACCGCGCACCTGGCGCAGCGGCGGCTGACGGCCCGGCACGAGCGCCTGGCCCGGCCGTGGACCGCGCTCGGGCTGGCCCGGGGCGAAGCCCTGCTGGCCGCCGCCGCAGGTGACGATCCCGCACCGGCGCTGCAGGCGCTGGCCGCGGCGCGGGCCGCGGTGCCCGCCGACGTGGTGCCTGTCGAACGAGCCCGCTGCCTGCTCACGGCCGGTGTGGTGCAGCGGCGGGCCAAGCGCCGCCGCGATGCCCGGACGGCGCTCGCGCAGGCAGCCGACGAGTTCGCCAGGCTCGGCGCGGGCGGGTTCGCCGCGCGGGCGCACGCGGAGCTGGCCCGGATCGGGGCCCGTACCGGCGGCGGCCACGAGCTGACCGCGACCGAGCGGCGGGTCGCCGAGCTGGCCGCACGCGGCGGCACCAACCGCGCCATCGCCGACGCGCTGTTCATCAGCCCGAAGACCGTCGAGGCGAACCTGGCCCGCGTGTACCGCAAGCTCGGTGTGTCCACCCGCGCCGAGCTCGGCGTGGCGATGGCGGCCGAGTTGACCGCATAGGGAAACACCCGATTCGGCGGCGCGCTGCCGCACCTAGCGTCGTGGGCGTGACGGTGACCGGACGGCTGTTCGCGGTGGAGCGCTACGACGCCGACGGCTCCGGCGGTGCGGCACTGCCGCAGCTGCCCGGGGCGGTGCGGCTGGTGGCGGCGGTGCGCCTGCCCGCCGACGAGGTCGTGCTCGCCCTCGTCGAGGGCCCCGACGCGGACACGGTCATACAGGTCACGACGCAGGCCGACTGGCGACCCGACCGGGTGGAGCCGGCCGTCCTGCTGTACCCGACGCAGGACCGGGCCGCCCACGCCCGGGAAGGGGAACAGCCATGATGAGATCCCATTCGCAGCTTCTGCCGGCGGCCCTGCTGGCCGTCCTGTTCGCACTGTCGGCCTGCGGCGACGGCGGCACTCCCGCCGCCCAGCAGCCTGCCCCACCCGGGCAGGACGCACCCGCCGACGCCGCACCGGAGTCAGCCGCGCCTTCCGCACCGGCCGCGATCGACCCCTGCACCGTGATCACCGCGGCGGAGGCCGCCAAGCTCGCCGGGACCAAACTGGACGAGCCGGTATCGTCCGCGCCCGTGTCCTGCAGGTGGACGGCCCCGGTCACCGGGCCCACCGCACAGGTCGAGGTGTACGTCGGCGACGGTGCCGCGAAGGTCCTCGACATCGAACGGACCCTCGGGCACAAGATCGTTCAGCTGGCCGGCATCGGCGACGAGGCCTGGCTGGACACCACCGCCTGCGAGGTGTTCTGGCTGCAGTCCGGGCAGTGGATCGCGATCCGCCTGGTCCGGCTCAACGACGCGGCCGACAACCTCAAGCCCCTCGAAGACCTGGCCCGGGCCGCGGCGGGCCGGCTGTGACCACCCGCCGCACCCGCTGGACGGCGACAGCGGTCGCGGTGCTGCTCGCGCTGACGTCGGCCGGGTGCTCGAAGGACCCCGAAAGCCGCGACAGCACCGCCCCGTCGGGCTACCGGCTGGACGGCCGCGAGCTGACCGAGGGCGAGTTCCGCTACGGCCTGGCCCCGCAGCGCCACCCCGACGTCACGTACCAGCCGGACGTCGTGCTGGTCGGCGGTGGGGCGAACGCGATCCGCTCGGTCACCGCCGACGGCATGACCTGGACCCTCGACCCTGACGCCGACGGCGTCTCCGACCTGGCCGTCGGCAAGGTCATGTTCGCGACGTCGCGCGCCGTCGGGCGGATCGTGGACCTGCGCGACTCCGGTGCGGGCACGGTGGCCAGCATCGCGCCCGTGACGCTCACCGACGTCGTCCGGGACGGCGTGTTCGACGGCGACCAGCCGATCGCCCTGGACGACCGCGCCATCGCGTTCAGTTCCGAGGGCGCGGGCTGGCACTCCGACGCCCCGCCGTCGGCCGCGCCGTCGGCCGTCGCTCTCGGCGCGGCGATGCTGCCGCTACGCCGCGACGACAAGGAACGGGTGGAGCAGCCCCGGCCGGTCAACGGCGCACCGAAACAGACCCGCACCAACGGGTTCAGGGTCACCCCGATGTGCTGCGACGGCGGTGTCGGCGCACACCTGACCTTCGACGAGGACGGCATCCGGCTGGCCGCGACGGTCGTCCTGGTGATGGACAAGCCGTCGGCCCGGTTTCACCTCGCCATCTCCGGCGGCCGGATCCAGGCGGCCGAACTGCAGGTCCATGGCGGCGGCGGCATCAAAATCGACGTCGAGGGCGCCAGCACCGTGGGCACCGACAAGCAGCTGAACCGGCAGTTCTCCGTGCCCGTCGACTTCAGCGTGCCGGTCGGCCTCGTGCTGGGCATGCCGTTCACGTTGAGCGCGAGCCAGGACATCCTGGTCAACACCGCGTTCAGCGCCAAGGACGGCAACATCCGCGCCTCCGGGGAGTACGCGCTGGCGGGCACGCTCGGCTTCGGATACCGCGATGGCAGCTGGGGCGTACACACCCCGACGAAGCCCATCATCCGCAGCAGCCTGCTCGAGTCGGTCAAGGGCCTGTCCGTCGGCGCGAACGGCATCGTGCTGGCCTACAAGACGACGTTCAGTCTCGGCATCGGCGCGCTCGGTTTCCGGGCCGGCCTGAACTTCTCGCTGACCGTGTCCACCGGTGTCAGCCGAGGTTCCGCGCTGGCCCAGTTCTTCCCGCTGGCGCCCGGCACCCGGGGCGTCGACTGCCGGGGCGCGACACTGGCGATCGACGCGACCTACAACGTCGGCTACAGCATCCCGGCACCGGTGGTGGCGGTGGTCAACTTCTTCCTGCGGGTGTTCAAGGCCAAACCGGTCCAGCGCACCGGCGGCATCCCGGACCCGGCAGGCAAGGTGCACATCTTCGACGCCTCCCAGTTCGAACCGGCAGGCTGCAAGTGAGCGGATCTAGCAGAGTTCACGAGGAGGAAAGGCGGAAGACCGGCCAGCCGATCTCGGTACGCCACCGGTCGGGAACCGGGGTGTCGCGCGGGCCGACGGTGTACGTCTCGTGGATCGGGCCCTGGACGGCCAGCGCGTGCTCCACCACCCATGCGCCGAGACGGCCGTAGGTGACGTCGATGTCGTCGTGCGGTCCGTGGTGGACGGTTGTCGCGAGCTCCACCGCGGGCAGGTCGACGACCTCGATCCGGCCGGCTGGCCGCGGCTCGCGGACCGGCCGGAACACGGTCACGCCACCGGCGCCGTCGGTGAACAGCTCGTTGGCGTAGTGCCCACCGGGTGGGCCGGTTCGCTCGCCCGGCGCAAATGCCGCGTCCAGTTCCGCCATCGCCCCGTCGTACCAGGCCAGCAGCTCATCGGCGGCGACCTGGCCGCTGACGGCGGCGACGGTACGGCCGGGCACGGAGCGCAGTCGCACGTCGAGCTCGTCCGGTTCGGGTCGCAGCAGCTGCCGCAGCGACACGACAGCGGCCCGGGTGCGGTCCAGTTCAGCCTCCAGCCGCCGCAGGTGGCCGGCGATCAGGTCGGCGCGCCGCCGGGGGTTGTCGGTGGCCAGGATCGACTTC
Organism: Catellatospora chokoriensis; assembly: GCF_011297315.1. Classification (NCBI taxonomy): domain Bacteria; kingdom Bacillati; phylum Actinomycetota; class Actinomycetes; order Micromonosporales; family Micromonosporaceae; genus Catellatospora; species Catellatospora chokoriensis. The sequence goes on along the minus strand of NZ_JAAOTI010000016.1, from coordinate 98,829 downwards.
ACCTCGGCCAGCGGCAGGTCCAGCTCGCGGAGCCGGTGGATGACCTGCGCGGGCGGTATCTGCGCGGCGGTGTAGTAGCGGTAGCCCGTCGCCGGGTCGACCGTCGCGGGCTCCAGCAGCCCAGCCTCGTGGTAGCGGCGCAGCGTGCGCACGCTCAGGTGGGTCAGCGTGGCGAACTCCCCGATCGTCAGTCCCTGCCGCATGCGTCCAGTCTCCGCCCTCCCCGGGGAGAGGGTCCACGACTTGACCCTCTCCCCGGGGGAGGTCCGACGGTGGGTTCATGAGCAACGTCAACTGGACCGAAGCCACCACGATCACACCTGGCGAGCTGCCTGTCGCCATCACCGGCTACCTGCTCGCGCACGGCAGGCGCGACACCGAGACCGCGCTCGCGTCGTATACCGCCGACGCCGTCGTGACCGACGACGGCCACACCTACCGCGGACCGGCGGAGATCCGGAACTGGCTGGCGAATGCGGCGAGCGAATACACGTTCACCACGGAACTGGTCGGCGCGAGCAGGGTCGACCAGACGCACTACGACGTGCGCCAGCACCTGGCGGGGGACTTCCCCGGTGGGACCGCGGACCTGCACTACCGGTTCACGATGCGCGGCGCGTCGATCGCGGAACTGGTGATCACACCGTGAAGTGTGGTTTGTGCATGTTTCTTACTGTATGGGGGCAGCGATGAGGACCTGGTTCATCACCGGCGGGACGCCGGGCGGGTTCGGCATGGCCTACGCCGAGGCCGCGCTCGAGATCGGTGACCGGGTGGTGCTGACCGCCCGGCGGCCCGAGCAACTGCGGGAGTGGGAGCAGGCCCAGCGGGGCCGGGCGCTCGTACTGCCGCTGGACGTCACCGACGCCGACCAGGTGCGCCACGCCGTGGCGGCGGCCGAGGAGCACTTCGGCGGCGTCGATGTGCTGGTCAACAACGCGGGCCGGGGCTGGTACGGGTCGATCGAGGGCATGCCGGATGAGGCCGTGCGGCAGCAGTTCGAGCTGAACTTCTTCGCGGTGCTCTCGGTCATCCGGGCGGTGCTGCCCGGCATGCGCGCCCGGGGCAGCGGCTGGGTCGTCAACATGTCCTCGGTGGCGGGCCTCGTCGGCGTGATGGGGTTCGGCCACTACAGCGCCACCAAGTTCGCGATCGAGGCCGTGACGGAGGTCCTGCGCGCCGAGGTGGCGCCGCTGGGCATCCGGGTGCTGGCCGTCGAGCCGGGAGCCTTCCGCACCCGGGCCTACGCCAATTTCGCGGACGAGCCTGTCGAGGAGGCCGTCGCGGCGTACACCCCGATGCTGGAGCAGGTCCGCGCCGCGATGGTCGACCAGGACGGCAGGCAGCCCGGCGATCCGCATCGCGCGGTGCGCGCCGTGATCGCCGCCATGGCGCAGGACCCGCCGCCGCACCGTCTCGTGCTGGGCGGCGCTGGGTACGACGCGGTCACCGCCGCACTCCAGCGGACCATGGCCGAGGTGCGCGCGTTCGAGGCCCTGTCCCGCAGCGCAGACTTCCCTGCCGGTGACGCCACCGGGTGACACCCTTACGTGAGGGTCGGGGTTTCCAGCCACACGCATCGCGGAAGAAGGCCAGGCAGGGGGCGTCGTGGTGGGTGTCGGACCGGATGAACTGATGCACGTACCGAGATCCGGCCGCCGACACCCGCCACGCACTCCAGGCATCGACCGTTGTACGTATGTGGCACCCCGGGCGGCCCCTCGCCGCCACCACCGATCGGCCCGAACGCCGCGGCACGCCGGACCTGCCGCTGCCGACGCCGCCGACAAGGAGGCGCACCCTCGATGTCGAACACGCTGACGACGCTGACGCTGGTGACGCTGGCCGTCGGCACCGCGCTGATCATCTGCCGGCTCACCGGCTCACGCCTGCGGCGTCGGCTGATGGCCCGACTGTGGCACGCGGTGCACGTCGACGCGCTCACCGGCCTGCCCAACCGGGCCGGCGCGCTGGAGGAACTCGGCCGCTGGCACACCGACCACCGCCCGCTGAGCCTGGGCTTCGCCGATCTCGACCAGTTCAAGGCGCTCAACGACACCCACGGCCACGAGGTCGGCGACCGGGCGTTGCAGCACATCGCGCTCGTGCTGCGCACGCATCTGCCGGACACGTTCGCCGCCCGTATCCACGGTGACGAGTTCGTGTTCGCCTGGCACGCGCTGCTCACCGACGCCCTGGCCCACGCCTGGCACGTACGGCACCTGGTCAGCGCACACCCGCTGCGGCTGCCCGACGGCGAGCTGGTCGAACTGCGCATGTCCATCGGCGTCGCCGAGCGCGGCCTGACCACCGACTTGCGGCTGCTGATGCATCATGCCGACCTGGCCATGCACGACGCGAAGACCAGCGGCAGCGGCTGCGCCCCCTACAACCCGCAGCATCGCGCCACCGCGGTGACGCCCCGGCCGGCGCTGCGGGTACGCGAGCGCCGCCACCACCCGGCCCCGGCCCCGGGCCGCCCGCCGATGTCGTAGGCGGGCCGCGCATCGAAGCGGCTCTGAGCTGGGCAGATACCCGCGGGCATCGTCGTGTCGTCGGGGCTGCGCGCCCGGCTCGCCCGCTGACCCTCCAGATACGTGGAATCAGCCTGACGACGACGTTTCCGCCCCGTCGGGAGGTTGCCTCATCGCGCTGGACCGCGCCGGCGGTCGCGGCCGGACTTGAGGATTAGGGTGATGGCGTGGAGCAGCTTCGTGCTGCTCAGAGGCGTGGCGGCAGTCCACCGGCGCGCCCCGGGTGGTGCACGACCACCACGCTCGTCAACGTCTGCGCCGAAAGGTGGACGCCCATGTCGAGCACGCCTGCGGCCTCGGCCGGTCGGCAGGAGCACCGGTACGCGTGGACCGTGATCATCGGGATCGCCGTGTTCACCGCCGCCGCGGGTGTGTCCGTCGGGTTCGGTCCGCGCCCGCGCACAGCCATGTACGGGGCGCTCTGCGTGCTGTACGCGGTCAACGCCTTGGGCTCGCTCCAGCAGTCCCGGCGCAGCACGGCCACGGAGCCGCGCACCCGCGCCTTCTGGCGCTGGGCGGCGGTCGGCGGCACCTTCCTGGTGGCCGGATCGCTCGTGCAGGTGCTGCCCGGGTTGGGCGCCTGGCCCGCCGCGACGACCCCCATGATGATCACCAAGGCCCTGGCGGTGGCGGGCTTCGCGGCGGTCACCTGGCCCATGCTGACCTGGCCGCTGAACGTGGCCGGACGGCAGCGGCTGCGCATAGGCCTGGACGCGGCCACCGTGATGTGCAGCGTGGCCGTATTCACCTGGGCACTCGCGCACAGCACCGGCGCACGGCCGGTCGACGAGTTCGACCTGCTGCTGACGTTGCTGGCCAGCGGCGTCCTGGTGGCGTCGGCGTTCGCGATGGTGCGGCTGATCCTCGGCGGATCGGCTCCGTTCACTCCGGCGACCGCCGCCACCGGCACGTCGGCGCTGCTCCTGCTGTCCATCGGCATCGCCACCGACGGGCTCACCGGCCCGCAGCCCGACGCGCGGCTGCTGTTCGCCTCGAAGCTGCTGTCCGGGGCGCTCCTGGCGGTCACGCCCCAGGTCGAATGGATCACGCACACCGCCGGCCGCACGGTGACGCCGCCGCGGCGGATCAGTGGCACGCTGCCGTACCTCGCCGTGGCCGCCGGCCAGGTGTTGCTGATCGTGCAGCTGTGGAGGGACGGCCTGACCCGCGGGACCTGGGGGATCGTCGTCGGGATGGCCGTGGTCACGGCGGTGGTCACGGTGCGGCAGAAGATCACCGCGACGGACAACGAGCGCCTGATCGAGCAGCTGGACGCGACCATGACCACCCTCAGCGCCCAGGAACGGCGCTTCCGCTCGCTGGTGCAGAACGCCTCCGACGTGACGCTGGTCGTCGACCGCACCGGCGCCATCCTGTATGCCAGCCCGTCGATGCATGCCGTGCTGGGCATCTCACCGCGGGAGGCAGAGGGCAGACCGGCCCGCCACGTGTTGACGGTCCAGCAGCCCGACGGTGCCCCGGAGTGGCTGGCCCCGCTCTACGACCGGCCCGCCCACCGCGAGGAACTGCAGATACGGCAGGGCGACGGGACTCTCAAGCACCTCGATCTGGTCTCCACGAACCTGTTGGACGACCCGTCGGTCGGCGGCATCGTGATCAATTTGCGGGACGTCTCCGAAGCCAAGGACCTTCAGCGGCGGCTGCGGCACCAGGCGACCCACGACAGCCTCACCGGACTGGCCAACCGCGCACTGCTCAACGAGCAGCTCGGCGATGACGGCCGGGCCCAGGGCAGCAACGCCGTGCTGCTGCTCGACCTCGACGGCTTCAAGGAGGTCAACGACCGGTTCGGTCACCACGTCGGCGACCAGCTGCTGATGGCAGTGGCCCAGCGGCTGCGGGAGATGGTGCGCCACGACAACCTGGTCGCGCGGCTCGGCGGCGACGAGTTCGTCGTCCTGCTGCGCGACAGCACGCCGCGCGCCGCCGTGCTCACGGCCAACCGCCTGCTCGAGGGGGTGGGCCGCGCGGCATGCATCGAGGGCGCCAGCACCGTGCAGGCGCAGACCAGCATCGGGGTCGCGGTCGGCACCGACACCGCCTTCGACACCCTGCTGCGCCAGGCGGACGAGGCGATGTACCAGGCCAAGCGCAGCGGTTCCGGGGTGTCGCTGTACAACGGCGCGGGCGACGCGCCTCCGGTCACCTGACCGTCGCCGCGCGGGCACACCGTCAGCGGCCTGAGCGGATGTCGGCGATGATGAGGCGTTCGGTTCGGTCGGAAGCGGGTGACGATGAGGCGACCAACGTTGTTCCTGACGGTGGGACTGCCGTGTACCGGGAAGACCACCGCCGCTCGGCGTATCGAGATCGAGCAGCAGGCACTTCGCCTCACGAAGGACGAATGGGTGAAGGCCCTCTACGGGCACGAGAATCCGACAGCGGCGGGGGACGTGATCGAAGGACGGCTCATCCAGATCGGCCTGCGTGCCCTGGAGCTGGGCAACAACGTCGTGATCGACTACGGGCTCTGGAGTCGGGACGAGCGCTCCGCGCTACGCCAGGCGGCAGCGGACCGGGGCGCGGCGGTGGAGCTGCGCTACTTCGAGCTCACCCCAGCCGAGCAGCGGAGACGACTCGATCAGCGCCAGGCCGAAGCGCCGCACACGACGTGGCCCATGTCCGATGAGGAACTCGCCGAGTGGGCTGCCTTCATCGAGATTCCGACACAAGGCGAACTTGACGGCAGTGAACCCGTCGACGACCCGCCGACGGGATTCGCGACGTGGGACGAGTGGCGCGGATTCCGCTGGCCGCCGTCGGTCTCCTGACGCCTGCCGCTCGCGGGCCGGGACCGAGGTCTCTCAGGGGCGGTCGTCGGCGGCGAGCGCGCCCTGTTCGGCGATCTCGGCATCGCCGCCGACCCGCAGGGTCGCCAGCGCGTCGACGGCCGGGCCGATCCGGTCGCAATCGGTCTGGCAGGCCGGGCAGTGCAGCAGATGCCCCTCGTACGAGTGGGTCTGCTCCGCGGGCAGCGCGCCGATCAGGTAGAGCCCGGCCAGGGACGGGCCGGTGTCCGCGGGGCACGCGGCGCCGCCCGGTCCCGGCGGTGGCGGCACCCGCCGGGAGAACAGGCGACGGGACAGCCCCCAGCCCGGCTCGGCGCGTCGCGGCGCCCTTCGGCCTTCCACAAACCCTCCTCATGCTCGACTGCCCGGCGTACCCGCCAGTAATGTATTACGTCCCGCCGGGTACGCCGGTTCAGCCGATCCGCCTGTTCCTACGCCGCCGGTGTCAACCGGCCCTCCGCCGGTGCCGCGACCGCCTGCCCGCCGACGGCGGGCACCACCGCAGGCGTCAGCTGGAACCAGTAGCTGGCGTAGCCGGGCAGGGCGAGCACGTACGGGTCCTGGTCGACCTGCGGGAACCGGGTGCCGCCGGTCAGCTCCGTCGGCGTCCAGCCGCCGAAGCGGTCGCCCAGCGACAGCCGCACCGGCTGCGGGTGCTGCGACAGGTTGTGCACGCACAGCACCACCTCGTCGGTGTCGCCCTCGCGCAGGCGGCGCAGGAACGCCAGCACCGCCGGGTTGGCCGCGTCGACGTCCTCGTAGGTGCCGACCGCGAGGGCGGGGTGCTGCTTGCGCAGGGCGATCATCCGGCGGGTCCACTGCAGCAGGGAGGCCGGCTGCTCCATCTGCTGCTCGACGTTGATGGCCTGGTAGCCGTAGACGGGACCCATGTTGACCGGCAGGTAGAGCCGCCCGGGGTCGGTCGTGGAGAAGCCGGCGTTGCGGTCGGCGGTCCACTGCATGGGCGTGCGTACGCTGTCGCGGTCACCCAGCCAGATGTTGTCCCCCATGCCGATCTCGTCGCCGTAGTAGACGACCGGGGAGCCAGGCAGCGACAGCAGCAGCGAGGTGAACAGCTCGATCTGGTCGCGGTCGTTGCCGACCATGGGCGCCAGGCGGCGGCGGATGCCCGCGTTGAGCCGCATCCGGGGGTCCTTGGCGTATTCGGCGTAGAGGTAGTCGCGCTCCTCGTCGGTGACCATCTCCAGGGTCAGTTCGTCGTGGTTGCGCAGGAACGTGCCCCACTGGCAGCCGGACGGCAGCACCGGGGTCTGCGCGAGGATCTCCGAGATCGGGTGGCGCGACTCGCGGCGCACGGCCATGAAGATGCGCGGCATGAGCGGGAAGTGGAAGGCCATGTGGCACTCGTCGCCGCCCACCGCCGGGTCGCCGAAGTAGTCGATCAGGTCTTCGGGCCACAGGTTGGCCTCGGCGAGCAGGATCCGTCCCGGGTACTGCTCGTCGATCATCTTGCGGATCGCCTTGAGGTAGGCGTGGGTCTGCGGCAGGTTCGCGCAGTCGGTGCCTTCGCGCTCGTAGAGGTAGGTGGCCGCGTCCAGCCGGAACCCGTCGACGCCGAGTTCCAGCCAGAACCGCACGACGGCCAGCATCGCCTCGCGTACGGCCGGGTTGTCGTAGTTGAGGTCGGGCTGGTGGGAGAAGAAGCGGTGCCAGTAGAACTGCTTGCGGACGTGGTCGAAGGTCCAGTTCGACGCCTCGGTGTCGCTGAAGATGACCCGCACGTCGGCGTACTCGGTGTCGGTGTCGCGCCAGACGTAGAAGTCGCCGTACGGCCCGGCCGGGTCCTGCCGCGACTGCTGGAACCAGTCGTGGCTGTCCGAGGTGTGGTTGAGCACCAGATCGGTGACGACGCGGATGCCGCGGCGGTGTGCCTCGTCGACGAACGTCACGAAGTCGTCGAGCGTGCCGTACTCCGGCAGGATGCGGCAGTAGTCGCGCACGTCGTAGCCGCCGTCGCGCTGGGGCGAGTCGTAGAAGGGCGGCAGCCACACGCAGTCGACCCCGAGCCACTGCAGGTAGTCCAGCTTGCGGGTCAGTCCGGGCAGGTCGCCGCGGCCGTCGCCGTCGGAGTCGAGTCCGGCCTGCACGAGCATCTCGTAGAAGACGGCGTGCTTGAACCAGTCGCGTTCGACGGGCATCTCCCGGGGGAGCCGGGCCGGCAGGGATGGGGTGGCATCGTTTTTCATCAGGCGTTCCATGGGGTGTGGAGGGACGCCGGCCGCGGAGGAGGCGACCGGGGATGCGATGCGGGGCAGGGCAGGGCACCGACCCTGCCCCGCATCGCGGTGGACACGCCGCTGGCCGTCCATCCCCGGGGGGTGGGGAGAGGATGGACGCGGGCGCGCCGGCTACGGGCGCCGCCTCATTCGGCGGCGCCGACCACGGCGCTCAACGCCCGCAGGGCGTAGTACACGCGTGACTTGACAGTGCCCTCGGGGATGCCCAGCCGCAGCGCCGCCTCGCGGGTGGAGTGCTGGCGCAGGTACAGCTCGACGAGCACCATGCGGTGTTCGGGGTTCAGCCGCGGCAGCGCGTCGCGGATGACCTGCGCCGCCACCACGCTGTCGAACATGTCGGCGGCCACCGGCTCGCGGCCGGTGTCGCTCAAGGCGATCTCGGTCGGCCGCACCTGCCTGGCCCGCGCCGCGTCGATCGCGACGCGGCGGGCGACCGTGTAGAGCCACGGACCCAGCGACGCGATGTCGTCGGGCAGGTTGTCGATGTGGCGCCAGGCCCGCATCAGGGTCTCCTGGAGCAGGTCTTCGGCCAGGTGCTGGCGGCCCTGGCTCAGCCGCTGCAGGAACCGCAGCAGCGGGTCCGCGTAGGCGTGCCAGATCGCCCGCATCCGCACGTCCGCCGGCAGGGGCTCGTCCGCTGCCGGCCGGTCGGCACACGCCGACGGCCGCTCGTTCGTCAAGACCGGCAACACGTACCCCTCTCCACTGGCCTGATCCGGATTCGCCCGGTGGTGCTGCGTGAGCGTGCCGCCGTGGGCGGCCGGTCCGGTCCCGGCCGGACGCCCACGGCACGCCGTGTCACTTGACCGAGCCGGCCAGGACACCCTGGACGAAGTACCGCTGGAAGGCGAAGAACACCACCAGTGGCACCACCATCGACAGGAACGCCCCTGGACCGATCACGTCGACGTTGGAGGAGAAGGCGCGCATCTGCTCACGCAGGGTGTACGTGATGGGCGCGTTGTCCGACGTCGCGAAGACCAGCGCCACCAGCAGGTCGTTCCAGACCCACAGGAACTGGAAGATCGCCAGCGAGGCGATCGCGGGCCAGCCGATCGGCAGCACCACGCGGCGGAAGATGGTGAAGTCCCGTCCGCCGTCCATCCGGGCCGCCTCGAGCAGATCCTTCGGGATGGCCAGGAAGAAGTTGCGCAGCAGGAAGATCGCGAACGGCAGCCCGAACGCCACGTGGAACGAGATCACGGCGGCGATGCTGCCGTAGATGCCCAGCGAGCCGAACAGCTTGGCGTCGGGGATGATCGCCACCTGCACGGGCACCACGATCAGCGCCACGATCAGCACGAACAGCCAGTCCCGCCCGGGGAACTCGATCCAGGCCAGGGCGTACGCGGCCAGCGCGCCGAGCACGACCACCAGCACCGTGGACGGCACGGTGATGAGCACCGTGTTCCACAGCGAGTGCAGCACGCTCTCGTTGCGCATGAGCGCGGCGTAGTTGTCCAGGGTCAGCCGGGAGGGCTCGGTCAGCACCGTCCACCAGCCGGTGGAGCTGTTGTCGGCGGTGGTGCGCAGGCTGGCCACGGCGAGCCCGACGACTGGCGCGAGCCAGAACACGCCCAGCACGGCGACGATGGCGTTGACGGCCGTGCTGCCGAGCCTGCCGACCAGCCGGGAGATCAGGCTGCGCCGCGGTGGTCCGGTCGGGGTCACCCCGGCCGGCACGAGATCGGGGACCCGCGTATCGATGTCGACGCTCACCTCTGCTCCCTCCGCATGCGTCGGATGTTGAACAACATCGCGGGCAGGACCAGCAGGAACAGCAGCACGCCCAGCGCGCTGCCGAGCCCGAAGTCCAGTCCCCCGCCGAACGAGACCCGGTACATCTGCAGGGCGATCACGTTGGCGTCGTCCTGCGACGACTCCGGTGCCAGCACCATCACCAGGTCGAAGATCTTGAGCACGTTGATGGTCAGCGTCACCAGCACCACGACCAGCACCGGGCGCACCAGCGGCACGGTCACCCGCCGGAACACCTGCCACTCGGAGGCGCCGTCGACCCGGGCCGCCTCCAGCGCGTCGCGCGGGATCGCCGACAGGCCCGCCGTGATCAGCACCATGGCGAAGCCCGCCCAGATCCAGATGTAGGCCAGGATGATCGACGGGGTCACCAGCGACGGCCCGAGCCAGGTCACCCCGTTGAACGGGGCGGTGAAGTTGTCCGGGCTCAGCCGCACCGTGTAGCCGCCGTCGGCGAGCCCGGCGAAGGCGAACCTGCCGTCCGGGCCGGTCTGCGTGGTGGCCACCACGGCGCCGTCGCGCAGCGCCAGCACCGTCATGGCCGGCAGCCCGCGCTCGACCGGGTCGATGACCCCGGCGGTGCCGCCGCCACCGGGGGTGAAGTCCAGCCACACCACCCCGGCCAGCCCGGCGCCCGGCGGGGCCGCCGCCGGGACGGCGTCGGCGGGCACCCGGTCCTGCGGCAGGCCCACCAGCGGCATCAGCACGGTCGTGCCCGTGGTCGCGGTGGTCTCGAACCCGCCCGCGGCCTCGGTCAGCGGCGCGCCGTCGCGTGGCCGGGCGCCGAAGTACCGCGACGGCGGGCTGAAGGCGTCGTGCACCGTCACCACGGCCGCGTTGAGCAGGCCGCGGTCGGGGCTCTCGTCGTAGACCATGCGGAAGGTGACACCGGCGGCGAGGAACGAGATCGCCATCGGCATGAACACGATCGCCTTGAACACCGAGGCCAGCCGCACCCGTTCGATGAGGACAGCGAAGACCAGGCCCATCGCGGTCACCAGGGAGGGCGCGACCACGACCCAGACGATGTTGTTGACGATGGCGTGCCGGGTCTCCGGCGCGGTGAACATCCGTACGTAGTTGTCGACGCCGACGAAGGAGGCTCCGTCGGAGCTGTGCAGGCTGAGCCAGACCGTGTAGACGATCGGGTACGCCACCAGGGTCAGCAGGACGAGCACGGCGGGGGCGAGGAACCAGACGCTGGTCAGCTTGTCTTTCCAGGGCTGGCCCTCCCGGCGCGCGGACCGCGCGCCGGGCGCGCCCGGCCGGTCGGCGCGGGGCGCCGCCGTCGGGGTCTGGCCGTCGACCGGTGCCTGCGAGCCGTGCACAGCGACCGCTGTGACGACCTCGCCGACCGGCTCGGACGCGCGTGTCATCACTTACCTCCGAAGTCCTTCTTGGCGGCTGCCTCGAGCTTGGCGGCGGTGCCGGCCGGGTCGGCCGGGTCGGTCAGGAAGTCCTGCAGCAGGCGCCACATCGAGGCCCCGGTGCCGCCGCCGAAGGTCTGCGGCGTGAGGTCGGACAGGTCGAAGCGCAGCAGGTCCGCCTTGACCACCGACTCCGCGAGCGCGACCGTGGTCGGGTCGGGGTAGGACTTGGTGTCCAGGTTCTTGTTCGCCGACAGGAACCCGCCCTTGGCCGCCATGATCTTCGCGGCTTCCGGTGAGGCCAGGAAGGCGATCAGCTGCTGGGCCGCCGGGCTGTCCTTGAACGCCACGGCCTGGTCACCGGCGGTCACCACGGCGGGCTTGGAGCCGTTGACGGCCGGCCAGTCGAAGAACTTGGCGCCCTCGCCGACCTTGACCTTGCCCAGCTTGTTGATCTCCGCAGCGACGAAGTCGCCCTCGAACAGCATCGCCGACTGCGGCTTCTCGCCGAAGACGTCCGCGATGGACTGGGTGAACTTCAGCTGGACCGCGCCCTTCGCGCCGCCCTGCACCGCCTTGGCGTCGCCCCAGTACTGCCCCAGCAGCTGCAGCGTCTGCACCACGGTGGGGTCGGTCCAGGCGATCTCGTGGCGGGACAGCTTGTCGTAGTTCTCCGAGCCGCCGACCCGCAGGTAGACGTTCTCGAACCAGTCGGTCAGCGTCCAGCCGTCGCCGCCCGGCACCGCCATCGGCGAGATGCCGGCGTCGGCGAGCGTCTTGGTGACCTTGACGAAGTCGTCCCAGGTGGCCGGGGCCTGCACGCCGGCCTCGGTGAACTTGTCGGTGCGGTACCAGACCACGGACTTGTTGGCGACCTTGAAGTAGACGCCGTAGAGCTTGCCGTCGACCGTGCCGAGCTGCTGCCAGGCCGGGGAGTAGTTGGCCGCGACCGCGGTGGCGGCCTCGCCGGTCAGCTCCTTGATCGCGCCCTTGCGGGCGAACTCGTTGACGACGCCGGGCTGCGGGATCAGCGCCACGTCCGGCGGCGAACCGCCGGCCAGCCGGCTGTTGATCAGCGCGGCGAGGTCGTCGCCGCCGGAGGTGTACTTGACCGTCGCGCCGGTCTTGGTGGCGAACGCGTCCAGCACCTGCTGGAAGCTCTCCTGCTCGGTGCCCGACCAGGTGCCGGCGACCTCCAGGGACTGGCCGGCCAGCGGGCCGGCGCCTCCGGTGGTGGTGGGGTCGGCGGTGCCGCTGCACCCGGCGGCGGCCAGGACGGCGACCGAGGCCAGCGCGGCTGCGCGCAGACTGTTTCTCATCTAACATTCCCTTCTGGAGAAGATGCGGTACCTCTGTCCGACTGGTTTCCGGGGGGTAGGAGCCCCGGCAGCCGGAAGTCGATTCAGTGGATGCTGCGACCGGTGTCGGCGTCGAACACGTGCAGTCGCGCGGTGTCGACGGCGACGGAGATCCGGTCACCGGCCCGAGCCGTGGAGCGCGGGCTGAACCGGGCCACGACCGCGGTCCGGTCGGCCCGGTCGTGCTGCGGCTCGGCGCCGGCGTCGCGAGCCAGTTCCCGGGTGTCCTCGCTGACCACCGCGGGCACGGGCAGGCTGAAGTGCACGTACAGGTCCGAGCCCAGCGCCTCGGTCAGTTCGGCCTCGGCGATCAAGGTCACCTCCTCGTCGGCCCGGTCCAGCGCGGCGTCGCGCAGGTCCTCGGCGCGCACCCCGACCACGACGCGCCGGCCCAGGTAGGCGCGCAGCCCCGGCTTCGTGTGCAGCAGGTTGTCGTCGACCCGCAGGCTCGCCTCGCCCAGCGCGAGCCGCAGCACGCCGCCGTCGTCGGTGAACACGCCCTCGACGAGGTTCATCGGCGGCGAGCCGATGAAGCCCGCGACGAACATGTTCACCGGGTTGTCGTAGAGCTCCTGCGGCGCGGCGACCTGCTGCAGCAGGCCCTTGCGCATGACCGCCACCCGGTCGCCGAGCGTCATCGCCTCGGTCTGGTCGTGGGTGACGTAGACGGTGGTCACCCCGGTGCGCCGGGTGATCCGGCCGATCTCGGCGCGCATCTGCACCCGCAGCTTGGCGTCGAGGTTGGACAGCGGCTCGTCCATCAGGTAGACGGCGGGCTCGCGCACCATCGCGCGGCCCATCGCGACGCGCTGGCGCTGGCCGCCCGACAGCGAAGCCGGACGCCGCCGCAGGTGTTCGGTGAGCCCCAGGGTGTCGGCGACCGCGTTGACCCGGGGTGCGATCTCCTTGTCCCGCATCCCCCGCAGCCGCAGCCCGAAGCCGATGTTGTCGTAGACGTCGAGGTGCGGGTAGAGCGCGTAGCTCTGGAACACCATCGCGACGTCTCTGTCGCGTGCCGGCACCCGGTTGACCACGCGGTCACCGATGCGCAGGGTGCCCTCGCTGATGTCCTCGAGTCCGGCGATCATGCGCAGTGCGGTGCTCTTGCCGCAGCCTGACGGGCCGACCAGGACGAGGAACTCGCCGTCGGCGATCTGCAGGCTCAGATTCTCGACCGCCCTGGTGCCGTCTGCGTACCGCTTGCCTATCGCGGCGAGCGCGACCTCAGCCACACGCCTCTCCCGACATGTCAGTGGTGGACCCCGCCGGGATCGATGTCCGTGGCGGGAGTCGTTGTCGCCAGTCAGTGTTCGGGTGGCGCTTCGGTTACGGAACACCTACGCGCAACGTGAAACGTAACCGCCTTGTTGCTCACCGGACGGGCGGCCGTGCACCGTCCTTTGCCTTGAAACGGACCGATCTCGCCGGGCATAACGGTCAAGAATCGTCCATTTGTGACTCGTGGCATGCTCCGCTTGGTGAACGCGCCGAAACATGCCGGAAACATTCCGCCGGCGGCATGCCCGGGGGCGAAAAACCGGCGGGGCGGCCAATCCGAGCCGCCGCGCGGCGCGTATTAAGGAGTGTCCTCACCGCCGCCGAAAGGGTCCCGTGCCGACACGAGCCAGGCAACGCCCGCCAGATCCGCCGTCCGTCGGCGCGCTGGCGGGATTCGCCGTGGCCGTGATCAGCGAACTGCGCCGCCACCCCATGGCCGCGGAGCTGGCGGCCGAGGGCGCCCGGGTCGTCAGCGTGCAGTCCGTGCGCACGCTCGCCCAGCCGGTGGAGGAAACCCTCCAGCGCGCCACCATGGCCTGCCTGACCAGCCCCATCGACCACCTCGTGGTCACCGCCGCGGTCGAGTTCAACTACTGGATGGCCGCCGCCCGCAGCTGGCGGCTGGACGTGCCGCTGCTGGCCAGGTTCGGCCACGCCAGGCTGCTGGCCAGCAATCCCCGGTGCGCCGACGCGCTGCGGGCCCTGGGCTTCACCGACATCTCGTCCGCGGTGGACAACACCACCGACGGCCTGGTCATGCACCTGCGCCACCGGCTGCCCCCGGGCCAGACGATCGCGCTACAGCTGTACACCCCGGCCATGCACGAGCTGGCCCATACGCTCAGCGAGGCCGGGCACGAGGTGGTGGCCGTGCCGACGTTCCAGGTGCTGCCCTCGATCAGCCCCGACACGATGCGCCGCCTGGTCAACCAGATCGTCCGGCGGCACGTCGACGCGATCACGCTGACCAGTGCCGAAGCCGTCCGGAGCCTGCTGTGGCACGCGCGCACCTGCGACCAGTTCGACGAGCTGCGCCAGGCGCTGACCTCCGACGTGGCCACGGTCTGCCTCGGCCCGCTGACCGCCGCACCGCTGCGGGAGCTGAAGATTCCGGTGCAGGTCGCCGCGGCCCCCTACCCGGAGCAGCTCACCGCCGCCGTACGCGACGCGCTGCTGCGGCGGGCGCACCGCCTGGAGGCCGATCGGCACACCCTGGAGATCCGCGGTGAGGCCGTGCTGCTCGACGGCGAGCTGATCACTCTCCAGCAGGGACCGATGGCCGTGCTGCGCGTGCTGGCCCGCCACCCCGACCGGGTGCTGTCCCCCACCGAGGTACGCGGGCAGCTGCCGTTCTGGGCCAGCGCCGACGACCACGCGATCGAGATGGCGGTGTCGCGGCTGCGGCGCGCGCTGCGGGGCGTCGAGCTGGTCCAGACCGTGATGAAGCGCGGATACCGGCTGGTCGAACACAGCCCGGCCGGTTTCGGCGAGGACGAGCTGCCCATGGCCGAACCCCGCCAGCACTGACCGCGCTGACCGAATGGGCCCCGTATGGGCCTCCCCGTCCGCCACCCGGCGGGAGACGATGTCGGCCGAGGAGGCCCTGCGATGAGCGAGTTGACGGCCCGTTGGTACGGGCACACGCTGGTGATCGGCGTGGACGACGGGCTTCCGCGCGACCTGGTCGAGGCGCTGCCGTCCGAGCGGGACCGCCACACGGTGCTGCTCGCCGGCGACGCCCCGCTGTCGCCGGAACCGGTGGCCCGCCTGATCGGCGAGGAGCTGCCCAGGGCGGCCTCGATCCGGCTCGCCTGCTCCGCGGCCGGGACGGGGCCGATCGCCCAGCAGCTCGCCGACCGGCTGCGCATCGACGTCGTCGCCCCGCTGGGACCGACCATGCTCGTCGGGCCGGGCTCCCTGTTCGTCGTCCGGCAGCCCCGCGCCCACTCCTGGCGCCTGCACCGGCCGGGCGAGCGGGCCCGCGAGATCGGCGCGCCCCGCCATCCGGCCCCGCAGTGGCAGGTCCCGCTGCCCCGGCAGCCGTTCGGCCGGCTGCACGGCCTGGCCGCCCACGACCTGCCCGCCGGCTTCTGGCTGCACCGCCCCCAGCGTCGGCCGCTTGCCCCGGACGACCCGGCGTACGCGATCGAGGTCGACGCCGAACGCGTGGTGGTGCTGGTCGGGCAGCCCGATCGCGAGCCGCCGTCGCCGCGCAAGGTGTACCGCTGGCTCAGCCGCCTGCCGCGCACCGCGCTGGGCCGGCTGGTGCTGATGCCGTACGGACCCTGGGGTTCGCTGCTCGACACGGTGGCGGGGCGGCTCAGCACGGACCTGCGCGTCACCGTCGGACGGACTGCGGGGCTGCCGGTGCGCTCGCGCGGCACGACCTACCACGTGCCCGTCGACGTCGCCGGTCGCACCGGGCCCCGGCCCGTCGCGCAGACGATGTCCTACCTGGCCGACGAAGCGGCGCCCCGGATCGACTCGTGGATCAGCCCCACCTCGGGACAGCTGGTGACGGGCCGCCCGGTCGAGGACGTGGGCGACCGGTGGCTCGTCGAGGTCGTCCGCGGCGGCTACTGGCTGCGCGAGGCGGACGCCCCGCACAGCGACGACGTGCGGCTGCGCCCGGCCGACGGCGGCGACGCCTTCCTCGTCGACGTGACCGGCGCCGAAGCCCACGACCTCGCCCGGTTGCTCGCCGCGCGCCTGCCCGCCGACATCCGCGACAGCCTGCGCTTCGAGCAGCGCACCGAGGCCACCGCCCAGCAGGTCGACCCGCGATCCGCC
This sequence comes from Catellatospora chokoriensis, assembly GCF_011297315.1. Classification (NCBI taxonomy): domain Bacteria; kingdom Bacillati; phylum Actinomycetota; class Actinomycetes; order Micromonosporales; family Micromonosporaceae; genus Catellatospora; species Catellatospora chokoriensis. Next base: position 82,676 of record NZ_JAAOTI010000016.1, on the reverse strand, counting down.
GGGCACCGCCAGAAGGTCACGGACCATGACCCGGACGCGGCCGCCGCACCGGTGAACTCCGCGATTCCCGCCCCGCTGACCGCGCCCGCCGTGCCGGCCGTGCCGCCGGTCGTGTCCGCACCCCAGGTGCCCCCGGCCCCGCCGCTGCTCACGGCCCCGCAGGTGGGGTCAGGCCCGGCCGCCGTCGCCGCGCCCGCGACCCTGTCCGCGGCAGCCGTCACCGTGCCACGCGCGTCCGTCGCCGCACCGCCGTCACCGCCGCAGGCCACCGACGTGGCGGCGCCCCCGCCGCCGGGGCACCGAACGGCGGAACCCGAGCCCGCCCCGCCGAGCACCACGCGACGTTCCACCGCCGGGCCGACCGCCCGCGACGCGGCTCCGCCACGGGCGGCGTCCGCCGCGCCGGCGGCACCGACGGTGTCCGTCGTCCCGACGGCTCCGGCGTCGGCCGCGCTGCCACCACTGCCGCCGCTGCGCCGCCAGCCGGGCGCGGTGCCCGCGCCCGCACCCCGCCGCAGCAACGTCCACGAGCAGCGGCGTGTCCGCGAGCACCTCGGCGCGCGGTACGACGTGCACGCCCGCGACGTCGCCCAACTGCTGGTCCGGCTGCCGGGCATCCGGCCCGGCGTCGACGAGTCCGCCGACGCCGTCGTGGCCGACCTGGTCGCCGTCGCGGCGACGCTGCGGCCGGGCCGCACCGGCACCGAGCCCGCGCTGCGCGCCTGCCTGCTCAGCGGCCTGAACCGGCTGCCCACCGCGCTGGGCCCGGTGCGCGCCTGGGCTCCCGCCGACCCGGTCCCGCACCGGGCGGGCGACGTCCTGATCAGTCCCGGCCTGCTGCGGGCGGGCGGGCAGGCTCCGGACGGCGAGCGCCACGACGCGTTCACCGTGTACTCGCTCACCGGGCGGCGGCCCGGGGTGCTCTCCGACCGTGATGAGGTCCTGTTCGCACCGGGCACCGTGTTCGCGGTGCTCGACACCGTCACCGGCCCCGACGGCACACGCCGGGTGCTGCTGCGTGAACTCGGCGGTCCCGACGCGGGCGGCCCGTCCACCGAGCAGGTCCTGGAAAGCCTGCGCGCCGACGCGGCCCGCCGCCGCTAGCCCGCCGGACGACCCTGCCAACCGAACCTGAGGACGACCCGTGACCCACCAGGAAGACGCCGACGACACCCTCGACGTGCCGGAGGGCGCGCCACGCCCGTACCTGCTGGCCGCGATGGACGGCCCCGCGGACCGGCGGGCCGGTGCGTGGAGTCCCAAGCTCGCCCTCGCCGCCGGTCTCGGTGCGGTCCTGGTCACCGCCGCCGCCGTGGTGGCGGCGACCGGCACCGGCAGCGGGCCCTCGCTGGCGGATCCGGTGCCGACCCGCTCCACCGCCGGCAACGGACTCGACCTGCCCGGCGCGCCGCTGCCGACCGCCGCCCCCGAGCCCACCGCCACCGCGGGGCCTACCGCCGCCCCGCAGCCCACCGCCTCGTTGGACGCGGGACCACCCGGCAGCTCGCCGGATCCCTCCCCGCCGGGCCGGCCGCCGCAAACGGGCCGGCCGACCGCGGTGCAGCAGCCCCGCCCTGGCGCCAGCGTGAAGCCGTCGACCAACGCGGTGGCGGTTCCGCAGCCCACCGCTTCGGCCAAGCCGGTGGCTCAGCCGCCCCCGTCCCCGTCCCCGGCCGCGCCGAGCGGACGGCCGATCGTCGGCCACGAGTCAGGCAAGTGCCTGCAGGCAGCCGCGCGCGACGGCGCCCCGGTGCAGGTGTGGAGCTGCAACGGCTCCAGCCAGCAGCAGTGGACGATCAAGTCGGACGGCACCATCCGGACCGGCGGCTTCTGCCTCGACGCGGCGTGGGGCTCGACCGCCAACGGCACGGTCATCCAGGTGGCCCGCTGCAGCGGCAACAGCGCCCAGCGGTTCACCCTGAACACCGCCCACGACCTCGTCGGGCGACAGGCCGACAAGTGCGTCGACGTCCGGGACCACGGCACCGCCAACGGCACCGGCACCCAGCTGTGGACGTGCATGGGCAGCAGCAACCAGAAGTGGACGATGCGCTGACCGGCGCGCGACCGGGCCGCTCACCCGGCCCGGTCGCCGTCGGCCGCCTGCTGGATGAGTTCGATCCGCGAGCGCATCTGCAGTTTGCTGAGCACCCGCGACACGTGGGTCTGCACGGTGTTGCGGGACACGAACAGCTCCGCGGCGATGTCCGGGTTGGACAAGCCCTTGGCCACGAGCCGGGCGACGTGGCGTTCGCTGGGGGTCAGCGCATCCCAGCCGTGCGCGGGGCGGCGGCGGACCGTGCGGGGGCCGCGGCGGATGCCGAAGGGACGCAGCCGGGCCTCGGCGCGCCGGGTCTCCCAGGTCGCCCCGAGTTCGAGCCAGGTGCCCAGCGCCTCGGTGAACGCGGCACGGGCACCGGCCTGGTCTCCCCGGCCTGCCAGCAGCACGGCCGCCTCCTCCAGCGCGAACGCGCGACGGGGCAGCCAGCCCCAGTGCTCGTACTCGCCGGCTGCCGCGAGCAGCTCCGCGGGATCGCCGGCGAGCATGGCGCGGCAGCAGCGGATCGCCAGCAGGCGGTCCGGGGCGGGATCGGGATCGGCCTCGACCGCCGCGGCGGCCGCGTCGGCGGTCGACCGGTCGCCCAGGGCCAGGGCGGCGCGGACCAGCAGGATCGCCTCATCGCTGCGGGACGCGCGGGCCGGCCCCGGCGGCAGGTCGAGGTAGGACGCGCGCACGGCCAGACCCCCGGTCAGGTCGCCGCCGGTCTCGGCGTGCATGGCCACGGCCTCGGCGACGACCCCGAAGGCGCCCAACCACCGGGCCTGCGCGGCCGGGTCGAGAAAGCCCGCCCCGTGCAGCCTGGCGTCGGCGGTCGGGTGGTCGTCGCGGTGCATCGCGATGAGCGCCACGATCGCGTGCAGGTAGGACAGCGCGGGTGTGGCCAGCAGCTCCTGGTCGGGCCGGTCGGCGTACATCACCGCGTCGTCCCAGCGGCCGTACGCGTAGCAGGCCCCGGCCGCCTGGGCGAACATGATCCCCGCACGGATGCTGCCCACCTGCTCCGCCCGCACGAGCGCCTCGGCGAGCGAGGCTTCCAGCTCGTCGCGCCGCCCGTTGGCCAGCAGCCGGTGCAGGCGGTTGCCGGTCAGCAGCATCTTCAGGTCGGTCGCCTCCACGTCGTCGCCGAGCGCCGCTATCGCCGCGTCGATGTGGCACAGCTGGTCCGCGGCGGGCGCCAGGTAGGCGAGGGTGTTGTGCGCGTATCCGATCGCCAGCGAGTCGCCGCAGGCCAGTGCGCTGTCCAGGGCCGCGCTCGCCTCCGCCGCGGCCTCGTCGAGCCGGTCGACGAACGCCAGGATCATCGCCCGCCAGGCCTGCAGCCGCGCCTGCCACTGCGGCGGCAGCTGCGCGGCGGAACGGGTCAGCGCGAGGGCGTGTTCGAACCGGCGCATGCGGCCCGCGGCCCGGATCGCCAGGATGCGCAGCCGGGTCTCGCGCGCCGGGTCGGCGGTGCGGTGCAGCACCTGCTCGGCGACCTGGCACGCCTGCTCGTCGCGGCCGAGCCAGAACAGGGCCAGCGCCAGCCGCGTCGACAGGGTGTCGTGCAGTTCGTCGGTGGGCACGGGTGGCGCGGTCGCCCGGACCAGCAGCTCGACCGCGACGTCGGGGGCGGCGTACAGCATGGCTTCGGGCAGCCCGGCCAGCCAGGTCAGCGCCCAGCCGTCGACCGGCCCGGAGGTCGCCAGCAGGTGCGGGGACACCTCGTCCACTCCTGCGCCCAGTTGCGCCAGCGCACGGGCGGCATGGCGGTGCAGGCCGTGCCGCACCGCCACCGGCAGCTGGTCGGCCAGCACTTGGCGGATGACGTCATGGCGGAACGTCAGCCGCTCCCCCGCCGCGGCGAGCACCCCGGCGGCCACGGCCTCCTCGGTGGCGGCGACGAGTTCGGTCATGGGCCGGCCGCTGACCTCGCTCCAGTGGCCCGCGTCGAACTCGCGGCGCAGCAGTGCGGCCAGCCGCAGCGCGTGGACCGTCGGCTCGCTCAGCGAGTCCAGCCGCCGGGTGATCGCGGCCACCAGCGAGGGTGCGGTGGTGGTGACATCGGCGCGCAGTTCGCGTACCGGTCCGTTGCCCTCCAGCGCCTTGTCGCGGACCAGCGCCTCGATCATCTCCCGCAGGTAGAGCGGATTGCCTCCGGCGCGGGCCAGTTCCGCCCGCAGGCGCGGGCCCGGCAGGCCGCCGGCGAGGCGGGTGGCCAGCGCGGCCGTGTCGGCGGCGGTCAGCGGCTCCAGGTCGAGGTGAGCGCCCGGCCGCTCGCGCACCAGCGTGCGCATCCGGGCGGCGGTCGTGCGCGCGGCGACCGGGCGGCTGGTCAGCACCAGCAGCAGCGGGATCTGGTCGACCGCGCGGCTGAGCCGGTGGCACAGCAGCAGGCTCGGCTCGTCGGCCCAGTGCACGTCCTCCAGCACCAGCAGCAGTGGCTGCTCCGCGCAGAGCCGGTCCACCAGGGCCAGCATGCGCTCACCCGCGGCGAGCACCGGGTCGAGGGTGCCGGCCTGCACCGGTTCGCCGCGCAGCAGCCCGGCGATCTGCTGCCGGACCGGATCGGCTGACGCGGTGTTGACGTCGAGGGCGTCAGCCATCATCCGCAGCGGAAAGGCCCGCATCAGTTCGTCGCCGCTGGCGCGCAGCACCCGGCAGCCGACCGCCTGCGCGTCCCGCGTCATCGCGTCGACCAGCGCCGACTTGCCGATTCCCGGCTCGCCTTCGAGCCACGCGACACCGCCGTGGCCGCCGGCCAGTTTCGCCACGACCTCCCGTAGCTGGGCCGCCTCCAGGTCCCGTCCGAACATTCTCGTCACAACGTGCCGCATCCCTAACTGGGCCGAATGAGCCGGCATCGCCGACAGGGCGGGGCCCGGTAGGCGAATGTCACTGATATCAACGATGTCTCGGACACGGCCCGGCAACGAAGGTGTGAAGCTCCGATAACGAGGGGGTGACCACCGTGACGCTGTACTCCGTCCCGAAAGCGCCTGATCTGCCCCGTGAAGACTACGGCCCGTTGCGGATCCGGGTGTTCGTCGCCGACGACAACCTGGTGATGCGGACCGGTCTGCGTTCCATTCTGGAGACCCACGCCCGGGTCGCGGTCGTCGGCGAGGCCGCCGCCGACCCGGACTCGCTGCACCGGGGGCGGCGGCTCAGCCCCGACGTCATCGTGCTCGGCACCGGCCGCCACCAGCTGGAACAGACTCTGGCCGGGGTGGCCGCCGCGGCCGCGGTGCTGGTGGTCGCCGACACCGACGAGTCACACCAGGTCCAGCACGCGCTGCGGCTGGGCGTGACGAGCTACCTGGTGCACGGGCAGTTCACCGCCGACGATCTGGTCGGCGCGGTGCTGTCCACCGCACGCCGGGAGCCGTGCCTGTCGCCGGGGGTGCTGAGCGGCATCGTGGGCACGTTCCGTGACGCGGCGCTGCCACAGCCCACCGTCGTCGCCCCGCCCGCCGACCACCGGCTGTCCCGGCGCGAGGCCGAGCTGATGGAGCTCATCGTGCTGGGCCGGACCAACCGCGAGATCGCCCAGACCCTCTACATCAGCGAGAAGACGGTCAAGAACCACGTCAATCACATCTACGCGAAGCTGTCCGCGCGCAACCGGGCCGAGGTCATCGCGGTATGGCTGGGGCTGCGTGCCGCACCGGACCGCTTCGCGGCCTGAAGCGTGGGAGGTCTGATCCGGCGGCGCTGATGGTTCAGGCCTCGCTGAGCGACGACGCCCGTCCGATCAGGTCGTCGAGCCGGGCCTCGATCTCGCCGATGGTGTGCGTGGTGCCGGTGGCTCCGGGGTTGAGCAGCCGGGTGGCGTCGGCGAGCAGGGTGGTGATCTCCAGTTCGAGCGTCCGGTCCGCCACGCCGGGGTCGGTCCCCGCGTTGTCCCGGACCGACTCGGCGAGTTCGTTCAGCGTCTGCCGGACCGCGTTGACCCGCACCCGCAGCAGCGAATACTGCCCCATCCCGCTGGCCCCGTGCGCGGGGCTGATCTGCTGGCCCGACAGGAACGCCGCCCAGCGTACGAGCGTCTGGCCGGTCCCGGCGAACAGGACGCCGCCGTCGACGCGCCACGGTCCCGCCGCCACCAGGAAGATCGTCTCCGGCTGGCGGTCGGACAGCTCCTGGATCTGCTCGCGCAGGTCGGCGCCGGTCTGATCGGCCGCGATGAGCACGACCCGGGGTTCGCCGCCCACCGGGGCGGTCGCCGCACCGGTGGCCGCCGCGACCAGCACTGCCGGGTCGAGGCCGGGCGCGGCGAGCAGCACGGTCGTGTCGGCGAGCGGTGTCAGTGCGGTGACCTGCGCGCCTAGGTCGCCTGGCACCGCCGGGGTGTCCTGCGGTGGCAGCACCGCCAGCACCGACGGCCGGTCCGTGGCGTGCCAGGTGTACGCGGTGCGGCCCTGGCCGTCCGGCTCGCCGATCGGCTGGAAGCTGCCGCCGACGGGCGGGGGCGGCACGGTCAGCAGGATCGTCGGGATCAGCGGCGTGCCCGAGGAGCCGGACGACGTCGACGGGACGGCCGGAAGGTCCTCGCTGAGGACGGTGACCACGGGCGAGGCCGCCGGCCTGGGCGGGGTCGGTGACACGCTCGGGGACAGCAGGGTGCCGAGCGTCGACGTCGTGGCGGTGACGAGTGACGTGGTCGGGATCAGCGGCCCGGTCGGCAGCGGCGTGGCCGGGCTGAGCGACGGGGGTGGGCTGAGCAGCGCGGCAGGGCTGAGCGGTGTGGTCTCGACCGTCGTGTCGGCCGTGGTCACCGTGATCGGCGGCACCACGGCCGAGGTGGTGGTCGTCGACACGACCGGCGGTGGCGGGACCGCCGCGCCGGACCGGGTGAACCGCAGCGGCGGGCGCGGGGCCGCCGGCGGCGGGGCTGGGGGCGCTGCCGGGATGGGCGGCTGCCCGGCGACGGTCCCCTGGTCGGCGGGCTGGGCAGGCCGGGGGTCCGGTGGCAGCGGGGCGAGGTTGAATCCGCGCCCACGGCCGATCACCGCCGCCGTGTGGATCGCGGCGGCCCGGCCGTCGTCGGCGAGCGCCTCCATGACGTCGATGAGCGGCGCGGGGTCGTTCAGTGCCTGCATGACCTGGTCCCACAGGGGCGCGTGCGGGTCGACGTGGCCGAACCTGGTGGTGATGGGGTCCGCGGTGGTGAGCCCGAGGGTCCACCACCGCACGATGTCGGCGGCCCGGTCGGCGAGCGCCTGGACCCGGTCGCCGAATCTGTCCTCCAGGGCCTCCATGCGCTGCTGTGCGGCGCGCACGTGGGCGTTGTCGGCCAGCCGTTCGCGTACCGCCTGCTCGAACGTCTGCCGCAGGGTCCAGGAGTCGCGGTAGAGATCGGCGAGGTCATCCGGGGCCAGCGGGTTTGCCGCCAGGTCGCGGAGCACGTCCGCGTGCAGGCGGGCGGCGGCGGAGGCGGCCGTCTCCGGCCGGCCCTCGGCGTCGGTGCGGTAGACCCGGCCGGTCGGGTCGCTGCGGTGCCGGATCACCTCGCCGTCGGCCGCGGTGTGCTCGACCATGATGTGGCGGCCGAGCTCGCGGGCCAGCTGGCGGGTGGTGTGCACCGGGTCGAGCGCCAGCACCGAGGCCCGCGGCGGCAGCGCGGCCGGGCCGACCACGGTGCGGCCCTCCGGCACCGGCAGGGTGGCGTTGACCCAGTTGATGACCTCGGTGGTACGGGCCTCCCACTCCGTCACGAGGGCGCTGTTGTTGGCGCTCGGGTCGACGGCGAAGGCGGGCGCGTCGAGCCACTGCCGGTAGGACTCCAGGGCGTCGCGCAGCTGGTCGGCTGCCGCCTGCTGGGTGGGGTCGGCGCGCAGCCGGTCGAGCTCGGCCTGCATCCGCTGGGCGAGCGTGTGCTGCCGGGACCAGTCGAGCACGGCGCGGTAGGTCTCGTGGACGCGCTGCGCGTCGCTGCTGGTGAGCACGACGGGCCGGGTGTCGCGGGGGCGGTCGGCGGTGAAGTGCGAGCCCGGCGGCTGGTGCGCCAGGTCGGCCAGGTTGCGGGCGTCGCGGTGGAGCTGGTCGCGCAGCGCACCTGCCACGTTGCCGGCGGCCTGGGCCGCGGGCATCCCGCGGTCGGCCGCGGCGGCGAGGTGCTGGTCGAGGTTCGCCCGCGGGGCCCAGGGCGGCAGCGGGGACCAGGACACGGGGTCGTCGGCGGGCACGGCCGCCGCCCGGCGCTCGTCCAGCCGCCGCTGCAGTTCGATCATCTCGTCGACGAACAGTTCCATGTAGACGTCGCCGGTCACCGGGTCGCTGTGGAACGTGCCGCTAGGCACCGCGGGTCCGAACAGCTCCTGGTGTACGCGGTGGGCGGTGAACGTGGCCATGGCCCGCATACGTACCAGGTACACCGGGCCCTGCTGTTTGAGGTGCTGCTCGCGCCGGTAGTTGCCGGTTCCGGCGGCGTTCTGCCCGCGCGGGGCCAGGCGGGCCGCGCTGGTGCCCTCGTTGGCCTTGTTCGTGCCCCAGGCGTCGTCGGCGTGTGCGGTGTCGTTGACGCTGACGACATCCTTCTGGCCGATCCCGCCGTCGAGGGTGGCCGCCCAGACGTCGCTGGACATGCCCGCGGTGGTGCCGGTCTGGTGCTTGGCGTAGCGGCCCGTGCCCGTCGCGTCGATGATCTCGGCGATGATCTCCATGTCGAACACTTCGGCGTGCATGTCCAGGGCGACCCGGTCACTGGAGTGACCGGGCAGGAACAGGTCCTCGGCGACGCGGTAGCCCTCCGGCCGCAGCGCCTCGGGCAGGTGATTGGTCAGGTGCGAGCGCGACAGCAGCACCGGCAGCGCGATGCTGCCCCGGTAGCGGGCGCTGTCGGCGCCGCTGCCCAGGGCACGGGCGAGCAGCTGGCGGGCGACCGGCAGGGCCTCGTCGAGCAGCACCGCGGTCAGGTAGGCGTCACCGGGCAGCGGCGGCACCGGCGTCAGGTCGGGCAGCCGTGACGGTCCGGCGATCGGCGGCGTCTCGGCCAGCCCGCGCGGCACCTTGAGCTCGACGGTCCCGGTCCGCTCGGCGGTGACCGGGGCGTGGTGGCGGGCCAGACGGCGGTAGGCGCGCATCGCCATCGTGTTGAGGATCCGGCCGACCATGTCGAGGCGGTGCACGTCGACGGCGATCCGGTGCGGGAACCGCACGCGGTAGTGGCCGCTCCAGTCGTACACGGTCTGCTCGGTCGTGCCGACAGTCGCGATGCCGGTGCGGCGGCTGTTGCCCTCGGCCATGCCGATCGACGGACCGCCCGAGGTGCCGTGCTCGCCGGTGAACCCGACCTTGCCCGCCGTGTACGACCGTGAGCCGTCGCGGCTGGCGTTGGTGCTGTGCTGCACGTAGCCGTGCCCGTAGTTCTCCACGCCCGACTCGGCGATGAACGAGCGCACCTGGGGCGGGCCGTCGATCTCGAACCGCAGGTTGATCGCGACCACGTCGGAGGTGGCCCAGCCCACCGGGTTGAACAGGTAGATCCACACGCCTTCGGTGTGCATCATGTCCTCGTAGAGGGCGTGGTCACGGCCACCCGCGAGCATGCCCTGCAGGGTGTCGATGCCGCCCTGCAGCCGGCCGATGTTGCGCCCGGTGTCGGTCCAGACCTCGGGGCGGCGGCCGAGCAGTCCCGGGGCGGCGCGTTCGACGGCCTCGAACACGGTGGTGAACAGGTCGGTCTGGCGGCCGTCGGGGGTGGGGTCGAGCGTCGCGCCGGCGACCGCGGCATGGCCGAGCGCGCGCGGGCCGGGGCGGGTCAGGTACTCGGGCACCCCGACGTTGGCGAACGCGTCGGCGGGGTCGCGCAGCTGCAGGTTCATCTGCTCGGTGGTGAACTGCGCGGTGAACGCGTCGCGCACGTCCTGGTCGACGACGGGGGTCTGCCGCGTGTCGTGCCGGTTCCGCAGGTCCAGCGCGAGCGCACGGCGGCGCACGTCGCCGGGCGCCGGGACCGCGGCGGGCTGGGCGAGTGCGGGAGCCGGGACCGCGGCCGGAGCCGGTGCCTGGGCGGCCTGTGCCCTGGCGATGCTGTCGCGCTGCCAGCGGGTGAGCACGGCGGCCACGGTGTCACCGGGCAGCACGAGTTCGCCGCGCTGCCAACGGGTCATGGCGTCGAGCAGCTGCGCGTCGTTCAGCGGCACCCGGTTCTCGCCGTAGCGGGCCAGCGCCTCAGGTTCGGACAGCAGGTAGACCATTCTTCGGCGGTCGACGTTCCTGGTGTCGGTGTGCATCTTGGCGCCGATGACGGGGGTGTTGCCGGCCCGCACGGCGACGATCTTCCCCTGGCGCTCGTACGAGGCGCGCACGACGAGGTCGACCCAGGTCTCGAAGGCGTACGCGCGGTGGAAGTCCAGGTCCAGGAACTCCTTGGCGCCCGTACGCCCGTTGGTCTCCGACTTCGTCCAGCCCCAGTGCTGACTGGCCCCGAACTCGGGTCCGACATCGGTGAGCCCGTCGGCCTTCGGGTTGCCGCCGACCCCGAAGGTGAGCTTCTCCAGGGTGAGGCCATCGCTGGCGTTCTTGCTCGTGGAGGCCTCGGACAGCTGCAGCTTGATCAGGCCGAGCACGTACTTGTCGGCGGTGGCGCCGACGAAGGTGCTGTCGCCCATGGTGCCGGAGACGGCCATGCTGCCGTGCTCGTCGGCGACCAGGTGGGCCTTGAACAGCGTGTCGGTCGCGTACAGGTGCTGCATGATCTCCTTGGCGTGGGCGCCCAGGCTGATGGTGCCGCCGAAGTTGGACACCTCCTCGTCCGTGGCCCGGCCGGGCCCGGTCAGCCGCGGCAGCAGCTCGCGCAGCGCCGGCAGCACCCCGGTGGTGTCGAAGTAGGCGATCACGGCCTGGTCCAGCACCCCCGCGTCGGTGGGCTGGGACTGGCCCAGTTCCATGGTCGGCGAGTTGAACGCCGGGGGCAGGTGCACTACCGCCAGGTGATCGCGCAGCGGGATCGGGGCGAAATCCGGGGTGCCGTCGTCGTACTCCACCCTCACCCGGAAGCGGCTGGGCAGCCGGAACTCGTCCAGCTTGCCGGGATACTCCAGCAGCTCGGGACGGTTGGACAGCAGGCCGACGTTCTGCCTGGCGCCGGCGCCGCGCTGGTACTCCACCCCGCCGCGGGCGAACTGGCCGACCGGGATGTCCTTGATCCCGCCGCTGACCTTGGCGCCCACCACGAACTCGCGGCCGCCGCCGACACCCTGGCCGGCGTTGTCCATGCCCATCCCGAGGTTGACCATGTGGTACTCGTCGGTGCGCCGGACGAAGTGGACGGAGGTCCCGTCGGGCTTGGTCGCGCCGGCGTACTGCTCGGCGCTCAGGGTGACCCGGGCGCTGCGGACGTGGCCGCGCTTGTCGCGGTGCCGCAGGGTGAAGGTGACCCCGTCCTGGTGCAGGCTGTTGTAGTGCGAGTCCAGCCCGTTGGTGGAGACCATCTTGTTCACCAGTTCGAGGTTGTCGAGCTGGCTGTCGAGCCCGGACTTGCGGGTCCAGTCGACCGCGTCCTCGCCGGTGTGGAACGGTCGGGCGGCGTCGGGCGGCAGGAAGCCGCTGTCGCGCAACTCCGGCAGCAGGAAGCCCCGCAACTCGTCGACGGCCGACTGCTCGACCCGGACGAGGCCCTGCCCGATGCCGTGCCCGTCGGCCACGTGCCGCGGCAGCGGCACCGCCCGGGGTGCGCCCGGCAGGTGGTCGGTGTTGCGCAGCAGCCCCGGCTGGAACGGCACCGTGGGCACGGCCGGCACCGCGGCGGAGGGACCGGCCGCCGCTGCGGCGGCGGCAGCGGCGTTCAGCTGGTCCTGAAGCGCCTGCGGCAGCGCCGCCTGGTCGACCGTGAACCCGTGCGCGAACGCGTCGGGCTCCGGAATGCGCAGCAGCGCGCTGCCGGGCACCCACGCGGTCGGCTGCGCGACCACGTCGGGGTTGGCCCGGACCGCGACGGTGGCCCGGAACTGGAATCCGACGTGGTATCCGCCGGTGAAGCCGGTGTATCGCGCCACGTGCACCCACAGCCCGGCCCGGCCCGCGCTCGCGTTGTCGAAGTTGTGCCAGTTGAAGCCCGCGTACAGGCCCGGGCCGAGGCTCAGCCACGGCAGCGGCACCAGGTCGACGTCGAAGGTGCCCTTGATGCCGCTGGTGTTGCGCACGGACTGGCCGCCGCTGTTGCCCGCGATGGCCGTGGCGATCTTCTCGACGTGGGCCTTGTCGCTGGTGCTGCCGACCCGCACGGTGCCGTCGGCCAGCCGCTGGCCGTGCACGGCGATCTCGGCCACCACACGGCCGCGCTCGTGCAGCGTGAAGCGGTAGCCGTCGGGATCGTTGACCGCCGTGTCCAGGTGGGCGTCCAGGTTGGACAGCTTCTGCAGCAGCTCCTTGCGGGTGTCACCGCCGATCTCCATGGCGAGGCCGCCCTCGCGCAGCTCGCTGACGATGTCGTCGGCCAGCGCGGGCAGGCCGGTGATGCCGGAGGCGAAGTACGTGGCCGGGATCCGCGCGGCCATGCGGTCGTACTCGGCCCGCTCCGGGGTGCCCGCCGGCGGCACGGCCGCCTTGACCTGCGGGCCGGCGGTCGCCAGGTTGTGCTCGGCCACGGCGAGGATCAGCTGCTCGGCCGATGTGCTGGCGACGTTGTGCACGCCGGTCTGGTGCCATGCCTGCGCGGGGTCGGTGCGCACCTGGAAGCTCCAGCCGGGCTCCAGCGCGAGCAGCGTGGAGTCGGCCCGGGTGTCCTCGACGTGCCCGCCCTCGGCGTCCTTGATGTATCCGGTGCTGCGGTTCGTGACGTTGGCCGCGCCCGAGATCGAGAAGCCCAGCTTGGCGACCTGCAGCACGACCGGGTCCAGTCCCAGGGCGAAGCCCGCGGCCAGCGTCAGCCTCAGGGCACCGGCCTGCCCGGACTGGCCCTGCGAGTGGGCGCCGGTCTGGAACACGCCATTGGTGGCCTGGTTGGCGTGGTAGCGGCCCTTGTCCGGGGCCCGGCCGGCCAGGGTGTCGCTGGAGGTGGCCGGCGCGGGCCGATCGTAGGAGCCGGCCGGGTTGCCCAGCTGGCCCGCCTGGCCCAGGGTCAGCCTGACCAGCACCTCGACCCCGCCGAGCGTCACCACGTAGCCGCTGGCGCCGACCACGTACCGGTAGTTGCTGAGCAGCAGTTGCGGCAGCGCGGTCCACTCGGCGGCGGTGACCTCGACCCCGGTCCCCGCCACAGCGTCCTGCAGCGACCGGACCAGGTCGGTCATCAGCGGAAGGCCCGCTCGCGGAATGCCGATGCTGTGGGTCAGCGGGTCCACCGCGATCGGGGTGACCGTCAGCGGCGGTGCGGTGACCACCGGGTCCGGCGGTGGCGGCGGCGGGAGGGTGTCGGGCCGGTCCTGCGGCGTCTTCGATGTCGACGCGACCTTGTCGGCCGAGGTCAACGCCTCCGGGAACACCGGCGGCAGCGGCGAGATCGGTGGCGGGGTGGGGATTCGTGGCGGTGTCGGCGGCAACTGCGGTGAGGGCGGCAGCTGCGGCGAAGGTGGCAGTTGCGGGGAAGGTGGCAGTTGAGGGGAAGGTGGCAGTTGCGGTGAGTGCGGCAGTGGCGAAGCTGGCAGCGGTGAGGGCGGCAGCTGCGGCGACGGCGATGACGGAATCGGCCGGGTCGGTGGAACCGGCGGGACGGGCGGCGGCGGGACGGGCGCGAACTCGGCACCCGTGGTGCTCTCGTCGGTGTCGGTGAGCAGCGAGTCCGTGGACGGGCTCGGCAGGGTCGGCTCCGCCGGGGCGGGCGCACGCCGCACCACCCGTCCCGACAGGTCCGCGGCCACCGGCACCGTCGCCATGGTGTGCCCGCCCGCGGTCACCACCAGGTGCACCGTGGGCACCGTCGCCGGGTCCAGGCCCGCGGGGGTGAACTCCTGCACGGTCGCGGGCTGCACCAGCACCACGCGGACCCCGAACAGCTCGGCGAGGCTGTTGACCAGGCCCTCGGCCACCAGCGGCGGCGCGGCCTGCCCGGTCGTGCCCAGCTGCTCCACCCAGGACACCTGCAGCCCGATCCGCTCGCCGAGCCCGGCCGGGTCGGCGTTCATCAGCGGCCAGGCGTTGCCGCTGGTCGCCAGGTCGGCCAGCAGCAGCGCGGCGAACGCCGACCGCAGCCGTTCCGGGTCGGACCGCACCAGCCCGGCCAGCCGGCCGCCGCCGTACGCGCCCTCCTGTCGCAGCGCCTCGAAGAACGACTGCGGACCGGCCTGGTTCGCCACGGCGGCGAGCCCTCGGTCGGCCAGCGCCTGCCGCTGCTCCTGGGTCAGTGCGTCCGGGTCAGTCGGGTCCGCCGTCGCCGGGGCGGGCGTCCACTGCACGGCGGCGGAGTCACGCGCCGGTGGCGGCTGCTGGGCGACCGCGTCCCGCACGGTCTGCAGCACCGGTGCCAGCCCAGGACCGGCCACCGGCTGCCGGCCCGGCAGCAGCACGTCGCGCAGCTGGCCGGACAGCTCGGTGGGCGTCGGCAGCACCGGATCCGGCCGGCCCGCGAGGTCGCGCAGCAGGTGGTCGAGATCGGTGAACGCCGCCTCGTCGGCCAGCACGCCGTCGGCCGGGACCGCTTCGAGCAGCCGGGTGCCGCCGTTGGCGGCGAACACCGCCGGCGCCGCGTCGAACGGCACCGTGGCCAGCAGGACGCCCCGGTGGTCGGCGACGACCACGACGGGCGAGGAGCCCTCCGCCGCCGGTGGTCCGTACAGGGTCCGGCCCCCGTCGGCCCCGACGAGTTCGACGGGCCTGCCGAGCAGGTGGCCCATCAGGGTCAGCACGACGTCGTTCAGGGACCGGCCGGACAGCGCGGCGGGCATCCGCTGCGCCGGCATGCCGTCGGCGAGCCACGCCACGACCTCGCTCAGCGCCACCTCGTCCGGTTCGGTCAGACCCAGGGTGGGTATCGCGCCGCCGGCCCGCGCGGCGTCGGCGAGCACCATGCCGGTGATGGCCTGGAGCCAGTTCGCGGGCGCATGGTCGAGCACGGGCAGCAGGCCGGTGGCGCCGTGGAGGACGGCGGCGTTGGCCACGACGGCGAACTGGTGGCCGGCGGTCAGCGGGAGCGCGGCATGCAGGCCGAGTTCGTCGAGCCGCGCGTGGGCCTGCGGGGTCAGCGCGATGTCGGCCGGCTGGGCGTGCCAGGTCAGGTTCCCGGTGATCGGCGGCAGGCCGCTGTCGCCTGCCGGGTGCGCCGACGGCGGGTTCAGCGGACCCGGCGTGGGTGATCCGTCGTTCTGCGGCGCGGGTGCGGCCAGCTGCTGCCACACCCGGTGGGTGTCGGGCAGTGCGCCCGCCGGGACACCCCGCTGGCCGTACAGGAACTCGTGGAAGGCGTCGACGGCCGCGAACCCGGCCCGCGGTTCGAGCAGCCCGCCGAGCGGCGCGGGCGGCGGGTCGACGTCGACGGTCGGCAGGTCCGCCGTCCTGCGTTCCAGTTCGGCCATCCGGCCGTGGCGGGTGGCGACCTCGGCGGCCGCGGCGTCCCGGTGCTGCTCCGCGGTCAGCGGCAGGCTGCCGGGCAGGCTCGGGTCGTTGATCGCGGCGTGCACCGCGGAAGTCTCCTGCGCGGTCAGTTCGGCCGCGCCGTCCTCGGCCAGCCGCCGTTGCAGGTCTACCAGCAGAGCGACCCTGGCCTGCCCTGCGGCGGTCGCGGCGGCCTGCTGCTCGGGGGTGAGGGTCACCGGCGCGAGACCCTGGCGGCGTAGCGCCGAGTTGACCGCGGCCTGCACCCCGGTGCCGGTGAGCTGCCCCTGCAGGCCGGCCGCGAGGGTCTCGGTGAGCGCCCGGTCGACCTGCTCCCGTACGGACAGCTGCGGCGCGGGAGCGGCGGCCAGCGTCGTGGTCAGGGCGCGGTCGACCGCGGCCTGCCGTTCGGCCACGCTGAGCACCGCCGAGGGCCGCAGCTGCACCTGCTGCCGGAGCCCGGCCAGTTCCCGGGCCTCCGCACGGGCCCACACGCGCTGGTTGCGG
Source organism: Catellatospora chokoriensis (assembly GCF_011297315.1). Lineage (NCBI taxonomy): Bacteria > Bacillati > Actinomycetota > Actinomycetes > Micromonosporales > Micromonosporaceae > Catellatospora > Catellatospora chokoriensis. The sequence goes on along the minus strand of NZ_JAAOTI010000016.1, from coordinate 66,658 downwards.
ATCAGGTTGACGCGCTGCGCCACCGGGATCCGGGTGTCGCCGGCGATCCGCTGCTCGCCGGGGGTCAGCGGGCCGAGGTCGTCGAACGCCGCGTGTTCCCGGCGCTCGCGGGTGTCGTCCCTGCTGTCGCGGGTGTCGTCGCGGGGCAGGGTCACCGGGGGCGGGTGCTGCTCGCGCGCCAGCACGGTCTCCCGCTGCACCTGGGTCCGCGAGCCGTCACCGGGTCGGGTGGCGGTCCGGCTCGCGCCGCCGGGACGGTCGCCGCCGGGTCGTCCGCCGGAGCCGCCGGATCCGCCGGATCCGCCGGAGGAGCCGTCGTCGCTGAGCGTCTCGCGCATGACGAGGCGGCCGGTCTGCGGGTCGTGGGTGAGGCTGTCGAGGTCGACGCGCTGCGGGGTGACCAGGAACGTGCCGTCCTCGGTGAGGGCCAGCTGCTCCTCACGTCCGGCGACGGGCGCGAACGTGGCGGTCCGCACGCGGCCGTCGCCGAGGTCCACCTCGACGACGTCCAGGTGGTCGCCGCGTACCGGCAGCGCCGACAGGGACGGGCCGGTGCCGGCCGGGTCGGTGTCGGGGTCGGCCGGGTGTCCCGGGTCGAACCGGAAGTAGGACACCTGCGACGGCGGTTGCGGCTCGGGGCGCGGCGGCGCGGGTTGCGGTGCCCGGCCGGGGGCGATGACGGTGAAGGACGGGGTGGAGCCGGCCGGGTCGGGGCTCTTCGGGGGCACGACCCGGTAGAGGCCGGTGTCGGTGTCGCGGGCGAGCACCGCGGTGGGTACGCCGTCGCCGCCGAGCGGCTGCACCGTGACGTCGCCGACGGGGGTGCCCTCGTGCCAGGTGGAGCCGTCCTCGTCGACGCGGCGGTAGGTGTGGCCGTCCGGTTCGGCGCTGAACTGCGGCGCGTGGGTGAACGTGACGAGGGCGACGCCGCCGTGCGCGTCGCGGCGCAGCAGCTGCCGTCCCGGGCCGTCGTCCGTCGTGGGCAGCGGCTGCCCGGAGTCCCGGTCCACGTTGATCACCGTCCACCGGCCGGTGGCTCCGTCGTGGACGAGCACCCGTTCGCCGCCGTACATCCGCTCGGTGGCCGGGCCCGAAGCCGGCCGCGTCGCGTGCACGACCTCTGCCGGATCGAGGTCGACCTCGGTGACCTGCAGGGTGACCGGGTCCAGCTCGAAGTAGGCGTACCGCTCGGGTGAGCGGGTCGTGGCGGCGGACCCGGTCGCCGGCGGCGCGGTGACGGTGCCGTCCTGCCCGGCGACCGTCGTGGCCGGGCCGCCGCCGAGGCGGTGGCCGGTGCCGGGGAAGGCCGGTGCGCTCCGGGCGGCGAGGGTGACCAGGTGCAGGCGTCCGGTCAGGGTGTCGTGCTGGAAGACCTGCCGGCCCGGCTCCGTTCGCGGTGCCCGTTGCGGCGGAGGCGGCATGGCGGGTCGGGCGGGCGTCGTGGTCGTCGAAGGTGTGACGGCGGGCGCCGGTGCGGGAGCCTGGACCGGAAGCCCGGTCAGCACGTGGGTCTGGCCGGGATCGAGCAGGTCGACGGTGAGCTGGGTCCGCTGTGCGCGGGGCAGCTGCCCGGTGAGGGTGCGCAGCTGGTCGGCGACTGTCTGCGGGACGGCCACGCCGGGGACCCCGATGGCGAGCCGTACTCCGCCGCGGTCGGCGTAGCGGGTGGTGATGTCGGTGGTGGGCGTGCCGGTGAGGTCGGCGGGGCGGGCCCACAGACCGCCGGGCAGCACCTGCAGCACCCAGCCGTCGGCGAGGGCGTACGTGTCCGGGTCGGCGCTCGGCGGCAGGTTGCCCGGCACCGTCCGGGTGGGCATCGGCGCGCCCGGCCCGCGCACGTCGAAGAACGCCGCGTACGGGGCGAAGGCGAGCCGCCCGTCCGGTCCCACCGCGACGGTGGTGGCCGGGTCGGGCCGGGTGCCGTCGAGGCGGGCGGCGTCGATCCGCACGGGCACGCCCACGGCGGCGGCCAAAGCCGTCGCGTCGGCAAGCGTGTGATCCGGCTGCGCCACCCGCAGGTCGAGCACGATGCGCTGGCGTACCTGCGGTGGCAGGCCCTGCACGTAGACGGTGAGCACGTCGGGGTCGGCGAAGCCCGGGTCGGGGATCAGCCGCAGCGCGTTGCCGGTCGGCGGCAGTCCGGTGAGCTGCTGCTGCACGTCGGCAGGCACGGCCGGGTCGCCGGTGGAGTCGAGGTACAGCCCGCCCGGCACCCGTACCGCGCGGCCGGGGCCGGCCGGCTGTACGGCGGTGTCGGTCAGCCACAGCTGCCAGGGGCCGGGCATGCCGTGGGCGAGCACGTCGGGGCGGGTCGTCGGCGGCAGTGCCGCCAGCATCGTGGTCACCTGCTCGCGGACCGCGTCGGGCACGGCCGTGCCGGGCAGCCCGACGGTCAGCTGCGGCGTCCCGGCCGGGGCCCGTTCGGCGGGCAGCCGCGGCCTGGTGATGCCCGGCGGCAGCTGTTCGGGGCGCACCCAGACGCCGTCGGTGGTCTGCTCGGCCACCCAGCCTTCGGCGAAGCGGTAGCGCCACACCCGGTCCGAGGTCCGCATCCCCCGCGGCGGGCGCTGGGTGGGCGGGGGCCGGTCCGCCGGGTAGACCCGGAACTCGTGCGCGAACTCCGCGAACGTGGGGCGCTGCCGGGCGTCGACCGGGATGACCCGGTCGGTGGCGTCCCGGCCGCCCGGCAGCATCGACGGTGGCAGCACCAGTGGTCCGCGCCGTCCGCCGAGCACCGTCGTGGCCAGCCGTACCGCCTGGTCGGTGGTCATGCCGGGGCCGGTGGTGTAGCGGACGATCAGCTGGTCGGCCAGCGACGGCGGCAGCGCGGCGATGGTCTGCCGCACCGCCTCGGGGGTGACGCCCGGTCCGACGACCAGGGTGGTGCGGTTCGGCGTCGCGGCGGCGAATTCGGCGTCCATCCGCGCCGTTCTGGTCTCGTCGGCCTGGTAGAGCGCGATGCCCGCCGGGACCGGGCGCAGCAGGTGGGACGAGGGCAGCTGGATCGCGTCGAGGTCGACGCCCTGCGGGCCGCGGTCGAGCCGGTACGGCTCCGGTTCGCGCCACGGCGTGGGCACCTGGTGGGTGGCGCCGTCCTCGGTGAGGAAGACCAGCCCGTCCTCGGTGACCCGGATGAGGATGGCCGTGTCACCGGTCAGCGCGCGCAGGTCCGGGTCGAGGTCCGACAGCTGCCCGTCGAGGGCGACGACGACGCCGTCGCCGGTGTGCAGGAAAACGTCTCCGACCAGCTGCCAGCCTGCCTCGGGGTAACCCTGCTCCCCCAGCCGCGCCGGGCCGTCGGGCCGGTTGTCGAAGGTCGCGGTCGTCGGCGCGGTCGTCGGGTTCGCACCCAGGCCGGTGGCCAGTTCCACGGCCAGTTCCGCGGCCCGGTCGGGCTGGTTCTGGTGCAGCGCCTGCGCGACGGCGGCGACCGCGGGCCGGTGGGCGTCCAGCGGGACCGGCGCGGGCAGGTACTGCTGGACCAGCTCCTCCGCCTGCCTGATCACCAGTGCGGCGTCCGCGGGTTTGAGCTTGCCGATGGTGACCTCGGGGGCAACCCGCACCGGACCGTCAGGGTCGGGGTCGGGGTCCGACACCGGCGAGCCCTCGCGGCCGGGTGGGCGGCCGCCGGGCGGCCCGCCCGGCGGTCCGCCGTGGCCGCTGGGCGCCGCCATCATGAAGACGAACGGGTTCTGCATGGTCACGGCCGGGTTCAGCAGCTGGTCGTACCCGGACAGCGGGTCCGGCGGCAGCCCGAGCAGCGCGCGCAGCTCGTCCTTCGACGTCGGCATGACCAGGTCACTGGTCGCGTCGAATGTCACTCCCGTGTCGAACTTCCCCGCCGCGTCGAACTTCGTCCCGCCGTCGAACGTGTCGCCGTCGAAGCCGGTCAGCCCGGTCCGCGTGCTGCCGCTGTCGGTCGTGCTGTCGGCATCGCCGAACAGCGACCCGGTGTCCGATGTGGTGGTCGAGGAGCTGTCGGTCGTGTCCGGTGACGCCGGCGCGGCCAGGTCCATGCCGACGTGGTCCTGCTCAGCAGTCACCAGCGGCGGCACGGCCGCGCTGGTGGCCGTCTCCGCGGTGACCACGGGCACGGTGGCCGGGTCCGGGCCGCCGGGCGGCGGCAGGGTGGTCGAACTGGTGACGGTCCGCACCTGCGGGGCGGCGGGGCCGCTGGCCGGGCCCGAGCCGGTCCGCGGCGGCGTCGGCGCGTTGGTCGTGCTCGTGGTGGGGCGGGTCTGGGGCACGGTGCCGGACTCGCTCACGGGCTGGTTGACCGTGCTGCCCGGGGCGGGGGTGAACGTGCCGGACAGGTGGAAGTCGCCGTCGAACCGGCCGCTGCCCTGCACCTCGCCGACGATGACCTGGTCGCGTACGCCGATCGTGGCCTTGTCGAACAGCCCGTCGAAGGTGCCCTGGAACCCGCCGGTGCCGGTGAACGTGCCCGTGCGCGGCTGCCCGCCGGGCGGGGTCAGGGTGCCGTCGAAGGTGATGGTGCCGATGAACGTCTTCGGGTCGGGGAAGATGCCCTTGAAGGTGAAGTCGCCGTCGACGACGGCCGGGCCGTCGAAGCCGTGCGGGCCGCCGTCGAACTCGATGGGGTTGCCGTCCAGTCCCGGGATGTCGATGTTGCCGACGTCGCCGTCCAGGCCGGCCATCGTGCCGCCGCCCTTGGTCCGGTGCCCGATCCAGTCCAGCACGCCTTCGACCGCGCCGGCCGACGCCGACGCCCACTCGTTCTCCTTCTGCTCGCGGCGTCCGGTCAGGATCAGGTCCGCGATCTGCTCGGTGCTCCACTCGTGCAGCGCGCCGATGCCCGCGAACCCGACGATGGAGGTGACGAACTTCTGCCCGAAGATCTTCCCGAATCCGGCGAACAGGATCGGCCCGAGCACCCCGCCGATCGCTCCGGCCAGCGCCGCGCCGCTGGTGCGCTTGGTGTCCCACTGGGTACGCGTGTGCGTGATGAACAGCTGCGTGAACTGGATCGCCACGTCGAGGCCGACCTGCAGCACCACGCCGAACACGATCGACATGATCAGACGGCGGAAGAACGTCTGGGACATGTAGCGCCCGAACGTGATCAGCGCAGAGATCCACCCCGACGCCCACGCCGACGTCGGCGGGAACGACACCCACGGCAGCAGCATGACGATCTGCGCGGTGAGGATGGCCAGCTGGCCCAGGATGGACGCCTTGGTGTACTCGACGTTGGTGCCCGCGCCGTCGGCGAAGCGCCCCAGCTTGCCGGCCGCCTCCACCAGGGTGTGCAGGGCGCCGCCGTCGACCAGTTCGGTGAGCTTGTCGCGCATGGCCGACGCGGCGTCACCCTGCCAGCCCGCGCCAGCCACCGCGGCGCGGATCTCGACGATCTCCGCCTCGGCGGTGACCATCGTGGCCTCGAACGCGAGCCACACCTTCGCCAGCGCCCAGAGCTGGTCCTCGTCGGCCTGCGGCCAGGACTCGCCGGTGACCACGAGGAAGAACTTGCCCACCCAGTCGGGCACCTGCATACCCACGGCTCACACCCCGCGGCACGGTCGTACGGCGGGCATCGTCAGCTGTCCTCGACCGAGCCGAACGAGCGGCCGGACCGGCGGATGTGCTCACCCATGTTCTTGAGCAGTTTCGCGAGGTTCCCCGACCCCTCGACGACCTCGTCGCGGCCCGTGCCGTACTCGGCCACGAACTTGCGGGCGAACTCGTCGTCGCGGCCCCAGGGCTGTCCGAGCGCGTTCATGCCGCTCACCAGCTTCTCCCGGGCGCCGGCGACCTCGTCACCGACGGCGACCAGGCGTGCCGACACGCCGTTGATCACCCCGCCGTCGACCTTCAGCTGCCGCGCCATTGCGGCCGTCCTCTCCTGTGGCAGGTCAGGCCGTACGGCCCGGCAGGTTGAATCCCGAGATGTCGAGCTGCTCGGGCAGCACCCGGTCCCAGTCGATGCGGCCGGCGATCATGTCGCGCACGCTCATCCCGGCGATCCCGGTGCCCGGCAGGGCGCCCAGCATCTGCTGCAGGGCGCTCTCGCGGGCGCGGTCGACGGTCTCCACGAGGATCCGGGACAGTTCGGCGGGCGCCATCTTGCGGTAGTCCTGGGAGTTGAACGTCAGTGAGCGCAGCTCGCCCTGGCCGCCGACCGTCGCCGTGACCAGCCCCTGCGGGGAGGTGACGGTGGCCGAGACCTCGGCGACCCGTTGCGTCGACTCGACCGCCGCGGCGCGGTGCCGGGCGTAGTCGGCCGCGATCTGCTCAAGGGTGCGGTCCTGGTCCATCGTCTTCTCCTCGCCGGATCATCGTCCGTATTGCTGGGTACCCCCGGTGGTGCTCTGGCCGGGGCGTGGTCGGGTGGGCGTGTACAGCGGGACGTCGGTGGTGCCGGTGCCCTGCGTGCCGTCTTCGGTCTGGGCCGGGTCGCCGCCGCGGATGACTCCGGGCGGAACGTCGCCGGCGACGTTCCAGATGTCGCGGTCCTCCTGCAGCCACGTGGTGCGTTCGCGTTCCTTCTTGTCGTCCTTGCCCGCGCCTGCGCCCTGGCCACCCATCGGGGGCAGGAACGGCGCACCGGTGCCCGACCGGGCGCCGACGGGGGCGTGCAGGCCGTCGGTGACCAGGCCGCCACGGGCCAGCCCACCGGCGCCGCCGACGCCGGCCGCGCCGGGTGGGGCATTGCCGGCGTACGGGAACGCCGACCGCACCGGTGGTGCGGGCGACCCGGGCGGGGTGCCGCCATGGCCCGCGCCCGAACCCGGACCGGAGCCCGGCAGGCCGGGCGGTCGGGGTGAGCCCGAACCCGGCTTGCCGGGACCCGAACCCAGCGGCGGAGCCCCGGGCAGGATCGGTGGACGCACGACCGGACCGCCGGGACCGGAACCCGGACCGCCGCCCAGTGGCGGTGGCGAACCGCCGCCGATCGGTGGCAGACCTCCGCCGAGCGGAGGCGGTGAGCCCCCACCCAACGGCGGCGGTGAACCTCCGCCGAGCGGAGGCGGTGAGCCCCCACCCAACGGCGGCGGTGAACCTCCGCCGAGCGGAGGCGGTGAACCTCCGCCCAACGGTGGCGGTGACCCCCCGCCGCCGGGCGGGGGCGCGCCGCCACCCGGCGGCGGGGGCCCTCCCCCGGTCGTCGGTGGCGGTGGACCGTCCCCGCCCGGCGGCGGCGCACCGCCACCGCCGGGCGGGGGTGGCCCGCCCGGGGGCGGGGGCGGGTCGTCGGTCGGCGGGATCGGCGCGGGCAGTGCCGTGATCGGCTTGAGCTGCCCGAGGCCGACCTCGACGTCGTGGTAGACGTTGGCCAGCGTGTCGAGCAGCTCGCGGGCCTTGCGGCTGATGTCCTGGTCGATGTCGGGATAGGACGACGACGTGTAGATCGTTTCGCCCGCGCTGTTGACGAACCATGGCCGGTGCGGTTCAGGTATCGACCAGTGCCCGATGTAGCTGGGCGGCGTGACGACCCAGACTGCCGACTGCCGCCAGCGCTCGTACAGCTCGTTGTAGCGGTCATGGGTGCGCTGGGCGCCCTCGTGGTTGAGCGCGATCATGTCGTTGATCGCCTTGTCCAGGCCGATGCCGGCCCGGTTCATTTCCTGGATCCAGTTCTCACCGCCGTTGATCAGCCGCTGGTTCTGGGTGATCATGCGGCGGATGCTGCCGATGACCGCGTCGAACGCGCGCGAGGCGTCGCCGGTCCAGGCGCCGTCGGCGATGAGCTTCTTGCGCTGCTGCATGACGGCCATGTACACGGAGTTCAGCGCGAGCCCCGCGTTGACGACCTTCTGCCCCATGTCGAAGAGGTGCTGCGGATTGGTCGCACCCTTGTCGTTGACGTGCGTGTAGCCGTCGCGGCTCACGTCACCGACCAGCAGGGCCTGGACCTTTCGCCAATCCCAGTCGCTCCACTCCGGCATGGTCTGCGCCTAACTCACGATCGAGTTGATGTCGTCGAGGACGAACGGGTCGTTGCTCTCGTCGGAGTCCTTGAGCAGCGTGGCCGCGCTGACCAGGACGCCGTCGCAGTCGACGAACACGTTGCTCAGCGTGGCGAGCACCGTCTCCCAGTCCTTGGCGCCCGTCTCGATGACGGTCTTGAGGTTCTTGCCCGGCTCGAAGTCGCCGATGGACAGCACGACCGGGTAGAAGTCGCGCTGGGGGCCGTCCAGCGTCGCCGGCAGGCCCCGGAACGTCGCCGCGGCGGCGTTCATGGCCGCCGGGTCGACCTTCAGCTCTTTGCCCATGGCCTGATCCCTCCCGTCGCGGACCGCGTCAGATCTTCGACGCCCGGTTGTCGGCGTCCTGGTAGCTCTCGACCTTCTGCAGCAGGCGCTTGATGCTGGCCTCCATGTCGCTGTGCATGACGGTGGCCTGGCTCTTCCAGGTCGCCGCGACGCTGACGTAGGTGCCCTCGCTCTGCGCGCTCCAGTTGGCGAAGTTGTTGCGGGCCGTCGACTCCATGCGGTCGACGATGCCGTTGAGGCGGGTGTTCTCGGCCCGCAGGCGGTCGGCCGCGTGCAGTACGGCCTCGTAGGTGATGCCGAAAGCCATGATTGTCTCCTTGGGACGGTGGTGTCGGGTCGGACGGCGGCGTCAGCTGTTCTGCGCCTCGACGTCCTCCATGATCACGATCATCTGCTGGAACCAGTTGGTCAGCTGCGTCATGGGCTGGGCGACCATCCGCTGGTAGTCGGCCAGCCAGTTGTCGATCTCGGCGTTGTACGCGGTGCGGGCCTGGCCGTACCAGGAGTTGCCGATGCCGCGCACGCCGCCGTCGACCGCGTTGCGCACCTGCTCGGCCTCCTGCTCGAGCTCGCGGAACTGCTGCAGTGCGGCGCGCAGCTCCGCGACGGGGATATCAAGGGTGTTGGCCATGTCCACTCACCTTCCAGGTTCGACAGCGACCGATCGCGCTGACCGTAACGGCGCGGTAACCGCTCTCACAGGCCCAAACCGGAGGGTGGGTCCCCAGGCCCACTACCTGGCCCGACACGTCGCGGGTCACCCGGCCGCGGCCGCCACCGGATCGAGCACCGGCCCCGACGGCACCAGCGCCAGCAGCGTCGCGGGCAGGTCCACTGCCACGACACCCCCGTAGCCGAGCGCGGTGACCGCCGCGTCGCTCATCGGGTAGCGCACGCCGACGTCGGTGATCAGCCAGCGGGCGCTGCCCGGACGGCCCGGCGCGGTCTCCGGGCGCACCAGCACCCCCGCTCCGGCGGCGACCGCGACCAGGGTCGCCGAGCGCTGGTCCACCGCGCCCGGCGGCGGCGTGGCGGCCCGCAGGTGCCCGACCCGCGCGGTCACCAGGGCCAGGCTCGCGTCGGCGCCGAATGTGGCCCGCGCGCACGGCACCTGGTCGCCCAGTTCGTTGGGGTCCAGCAGCAGCGGGGGCCGGGCCGGCAGGCCGCCGTCGCCGATCGGCCGGGCGGCGACCGGGGCCGACACCACGCCCGCGGAGCTGACCGGCACCGCCCGGGGGCTGCCGTCGTAGGCGGCGCGGCTGCGCGGGTCGGCGAGGATCAGCTCGGCCATCGTCGGGGTCAGCGAGGCCAGGCCGTCGGCGAGCACCAGCCGGAAGCCGGCGCTGTCGTCGTCGGCGCCGGATACGCGCAGCACCTGCCCGATCCGGGTCGGCTTGCCGTCCACGGGCGGTCCTGCTGCGCCGACGCCGGCGACGGGCGGCGGGGCCAGGTCCGGCCCGGCGGGGAAGCCGTTGAGCCAGGTGTCGGCCACCGGTGTCGCTCGCACGCCGTCGAGTGCCAGGGCGACCGAGGCGGCCGGGTCGGCCACCCGCATACGGCGGTTTCCCCAGATGAGATAGCGGGTGCCGTCGGGGATGGCGACCAGCATCGCGCGATCGACCGGGGTGGCCGCGAGGTCGGCGGGGGCGCCGATGGCCAGCAGCACCGTCGGCCGGGACTGGCCGGTGACCTCGGGTGCGCTGGTGGCGCAGACCAGCCACGGGTCGCGGCTGAGCCGGGCGGTGGCGGGCAGCGAGTCGGGTGCTCCGGTGATGCCCACGGGCAGGCCGTGCGGCACGCCTGCCAGCGACTTGACCGACACCGAGCGCACGACGGAGTCGGGTCCGGTCAGCAGCAGCGCGGAGGCGTGGTTGCGGACGGGGCGCAGCACGCCGGCGGTGCTGTCGTAGACGTAGGCGGTGCCGGTCTCCTTCTCGACGACGATGGTGCCGGGTTCGCGCCAGGAGGTGCTGCCGCCGGGGAAGAAGAAGCCGTAGGCCCCGCAGCCGGCCACGATGAGCGCGCCGATGATCAGCCCGGCGAACGCCGCGACGCTGAACCGGCGGGTCGGGGTCTCCAGCGCGTCGGGCTCGCCGGTCAGCAGGGCCGAGCGCAGCCGTCCGACGACGAAGTTGTGGGCCTGCAGCTGGTCGCGTTTGGTCTGCACGGTCAGCCGGCCAGGCCCCGGACGTAGCCGTACACCCCGAGCACCGCCAGCAGCAGCGGGATCAGCGCGACGGCGAGGGTGGTCTCGAACAGCTCGGCGGCGCGTCCCCAGTACGGTCGCGGCCGGCGGCTCTCCGGGGTGCGTACGGCGGCCAGCAGGCCGAGTCCGAGCACGAGCGCGGTCGCGGGCAGGCCGTACAGCTGGAACGCCGGCCCGGTCAGCCGCAGGGCCAGCAGCAGCAGGCCCCACCCGGCGGCGGCGGTCAGCGCCCAGCGGGCCCAGGCCCCGGTGAGGATGCGGGTGCGCAGCAGGAGCAGCACGCACACCGCCGCGGCCAGGGTCGGCGGCGACCAGCCGGCCCGGTCGGCGAGCAGCCACAGCCCGGCGGCGGCGACCAGCGCGATGGCGATGTGCCCGGCGGTCACGTAGCGGTCGACGACGACGGTGCGCTCGTGCAGGGTCGCGTCGGGCACGGGTTCCACGTCGCGGGTGATGTCGTCGGGGGTGGTGGGCAGGTCGGGCAGCCGCAGCCCGCCCAGCCGGAAGGCCAGCGAGGGCAGCTGCGGGCTGATCAGCAGCGCGAGCACGGTGACCACGGCCGCGGCGGCCACGGGGGTCAGCAGGCCGCTGGCGGCCAGCAGCGCGCCCGCGGTCACCGCCGCGCTGGTGGCCACCACGACGAACGCCATGGGGCGCAGGTCGCCGACGGCCACGGCGACGGCGACGCTCAGCGCGGCGGCCATGGCGACGGCGGCGGCCAGGCCGGCCGCGAACTCGGGTGGGGCCTGGCCGGCGCCGGTCAGGGCGGGTGCCAGCAGGCCCGCCGCCGCGGCGTAGAGGACGGCGCTGCCGCCGAGCACGAGCGCGGCGGGCCGGTCGGCCAGCGCGCGGGCGGCCAGGGCGGCGGCCAGCAGCAGTACGGCGGACATGCCCGCGGCGGCGAGCGCGTGCGCCCAGCCGGCCCCGGGTGACAGCGGCGCGGCCAGTCCGGCGGCGAGGGCGGCGGCGGCCGCCACGCGCAGGGTGGTCCGGGCGCGTTCGGTGGTCCACCGGCCGGGGCGCTGCCGCACGCCGGCGGCCACGCCCTCGATGAGGTCGTCGTGGGCGTAGGTCGGGGTGGGGTTGTCGCGGGCATTGAGGTAGACGACGTCGCCGTCGCGCAGCCCGAGGGCGGTGGCGGTCTGCTCCTCGTCCAGCGGTTTGCCGCCGAGTTTCTGCAGTACCGCGCCCCGGCCGGCCATCTCCCGGGCGGTCTCCTCGCCGAGCAGGTCCACGATGGCCGGGGTCACGTCCGCGAGCGTCAGCGTGGCGGGCACGGCCAGGTCGATGCTGCCGTGGGGCCCGATGATCGTGAGCCGGCAACGCTCTGCGGAGGTGCTGACGTTCACATTTCACTCTCCCCTGCCACGGCGTGGCGACGAGAGCAGGTTAGCGGCGGCCACCGGGCCGAACATGGGCCTGCGGACCCAAGCCGCCTGCCGTCGCGGCACGCAGAATGAACGCGTTCTGCCGCCCGCCCCCTGGGAGAGTCCCATGACCACGGTGATCTTCCGCCGGCCCGTGCGCCAGCCGGGTCCCCCACTGCCCCGGGGCGAGATGATCCTGCAGGAGCCCCCCACGCTGCCGGAGCTGAGCGGTGTCGACATGTCGTCGATGCTGACGTACCTGCCGATGGCGCTGGGCACCGGCGCGATGGCGCTGATCTTCATTCAGCCGGGGTCGTCGTCGCTGACCTATGTGGCCGGTGGCCTGATGGGTGTGTCGGGTCTGGGCATGCTGGTCAGCCAGCTGGGTCGCGGGGGCGGCGAGCGCAAGCAGCGGCTGCGCGGCGAGCGCCGTGACTACCTGCGTTACCTGGGGCAGATGCGCCGGCAGGTGCGGCAGCTGTCGGAGAAGCAGGCGGCGGCGCTGTTCTGGAACCATCCGGATCCCGAGGTGCTGTGGTCGCTGGCGGGCAACCGGCGGATGTGGGAGCGCCGCCCGACCGGTGGCGACTTCGCCGAGATCCGGCTCGGGCTGGGCAGCCAGCGGCTGACCGTGACGCTGACCCCGCCGCAGACCAAGCCGGTGGAGGACCTGGAGCCGCTGTCAGCGCGGGCGCTGCGCCGGTTCCTGCAGGCGCACTGGACCGTGCCCGGCACGCCGATCGCCGTGCAGTTGCGTGGTTTCGCGCGGGTGCTGGTGCAGTCCACCGACGAGCCCGCCGTGCCGCAGGAGGAGCGGCCCGGGGCGCTGCGGCTGCCGTCCGGCGAACACGGGCTGGACCTGGTGCGGGCGATGCTGGGCCAGCTGGTGACCTTCCACAGCCCGGACGACCTGCGCATCGTGGTGTGCGCGCCGGTCGAGCGCCACGCGCGCTGGGACTGGGTGAAGTGGCTGCCGCACGCGCAGCACCCGGGGCAGAGCGACGGCGCGGGCGCGGCGCGGCAGGTGGCGGAGTCGTTCGCCGACCTGGAGCGGCTGCTCGGGCCGACCTTCGCCGACCGGCCGCGGTTCGACGACCCGGCGCTGCCGAGCCGGGAGGAGCCGTACACGGTGATCGTCGTCGACGGGGTGCCGATCCCGCCGACGTCGCGGTTCGCGATGAGCAGCGTGCGCAACTGCACGATGATCGACCTCGGCGACTCGCTGCGCTGGGCGGTCGACCCGGTCACCCTGCGGCTGCTGGTGCGGCCCGACGTGATCGAGATGATCGGCGCCGACCCGCAGGGCCGCGACAGCGCGACCGCGCTGAGCACCCCGGACCGCCTGGGCCCGGACCACGCCCGGGTGCTGAGCCGCCGGCTGTCGCCGTACCGGCTGGGCTCCTCGGCCGAGACGGTCGACTCGCTGACCGTCGACCTGGACCTGACCGTGCTGCTGGGGCTCGGCGACGCCGAGACGTTCGACCCGGCGGCGGCGCGCACGGGCCGCTCGCGCTGGGACCACATGCGGGTGCCGATCGGGATCTCGGCCAACGGGACCCCGGTGGAGCTGGATCTCAAGGAGGCCGCGCAGGGCGGCATGGGCCCGCACGGAATGATCATCGGGGCGACCGGTTCGGGCAAGAGCGAGCTGCTGCGCACCCTGGTGCTGGCGCTGGCGGTGACGCACAGCTCCGAGGTGCTCAACGTGATCCTGGTCGACTTCAAGGGCGGCGCCACGTTCCTCGGGCTGGAGACGCTGCCGCACACCTCGGCCCTGATCACCAACCTGGCCGACGAGCTGCCGCTGGTCGACCGGATGCAGGAGGCGCTGCAGGGCGAGCTGGTACGCCGCCAGGAGCTGCTGCGCCAGGCCGGGCACAGTTCGCTGCGCGACTACGAGAAGGCCCGCGCGGGTGGGGCGCCGCTCGCGCCGCTGCCCACGCTGCTGGTGGTGGTGGACGAGTTCAGCGAGCTGCTGGCGACCAAACGCGAGTTCCTGGACACCTTCGTGATGATCGGGCGGCTGGGCCGCAGTCTCGGCGTGCACCTGCTGCTGGCCTCGCAGCGCCTGGACGAGGGCCGCATCCACCAGCTCGAATCGCACCTGTCCTACCGCATCGGCCTGCGGACGTTCTCGGCCGGGGAGAGCCGCAGCGTGATCGGGGTGCCGGACGCGTACACCCTGCCGACCGCGCCGGGCAACGGCTACCTGCGCATCGACACCAACACCCTGGTCCGGTTCAAGGCCGCGTACGTGTCGGCGCCGCTGAAGCGGGCCGAGCGCCAGCAGCGCCAGGAACGGGCCCGGCTGGACCTGACCAGGTATGTGGTCGGGCACGTGCCGATGCCGGAGCACGCGGCCACGCCCGCGGCCCCGGCCGAGGCTGCCGACGGCGAGGACGCGCAGGCGAGCGGGCCGCGGCTGCTCGACGTGATCGCGGGTCGGCTGCTCGGGCACGGCCCGCAGGCGCACCAGGTGTGGCTGCCGCCGCTGCAGGAACCGCCGACGCTGGACCAGCTGCTCCCGCCGGTGCGGATCACCGCGGAGCGGGGGCTGGGTGTCGTCCCGGAGCAGGGCCTCGACGAGCAGCAGCGCGGTGCCGCGGGCCGGCTGCGGGTGCCGGTCGGTGTCGTCGACCGCCCGTCGGAGCAGCGCCGCGACCTGCTCATCGCCGACCTGACCGGGGCCGGTGGCCATGTCGGTGTCGGCGGCGCCCCGCAGAGCGGCAAGAGCACCCTGGTCCGGACGCTGATCACCGGGTTGGCGCTCACCCACACGCCGGCCGAGGTGCAGTTCTACTGCCTCGACTTCGGCGGCGGCAGCCTGGCCGGGCTGGCCGGGCTGCCGCACGTCGGCGGTGTCGTCGGCCGGCTGGACCGGGAGCGGGTCACCCGCACCATCGCCGAGGTCACCGACCTGCTGCTGCGCCGCGAGCAGCGCTTCTCCGCCCTGGGCCTGGACAGCATCACCGAGTACCGGCTGCGCCGCGAGCAGGGCACGCTGCCGGCGGGGGCCGACGACGGCTACGGCGACGTGTTCCTGGTCGTGGACGGCTGGTCGACGCTGCACCAGGACTTCGACACGCTGGAGGCGCAGTTCTCGGACCTGGCCACGCGCGGGCTCAACTACGGCATCCACCTGATCGTCACCGCCTCGCGCTGGTCGGAGATCCGGCCGTGGCTGCGTGACCTGCTCGGCACCCGGTTCGAGCTGCACCTGGGCGACCCGGTCGACTCCGAGATCGGGATGCGCCAGGCGGCCAACGTCCCGGCCATCCCCGGCCGCGGCCTGACCCGCGACGCGCTGCACTTCCTGGCGGCACTGCCACGCATCGACGGGCTGGCGCGCACCGGTGACCTCAACGAGACCGCCCGCGAGCTGGCCGAGCACAGTGCGCGGGCCTGGCCGGGCCCGCGGGCGCCGAAGGTGCGCCTGCTGCCGACCCTGCTGCCGGCCGCCGAGCTGCCCGCGCCCGACGCGCCCCGGCGGGTGGCGCTGGGGCTGGACGAGGCGCAGCTCGACACGGTCTGGCACGACTTCGACCAGCAGCCCCACCTGATGATCTTCGGGGAGTCCGAGTCGGGCAAGACGAACCTGCTGCGGCTGATCGCCCGCAGCATCGTGCGCAACAACTCGGCCGACCAGGCGCGCATCCTGCTGGCCGACACCCGCCGCCACCTCTACGACGCGGTGCCGCCCGACATCCAGGTCGGCTACGCGGTCTCCACCGCGGCGCTGACCGATCTGGTCAAGCAGGCCGTGGAGGCGGTCACCCCGCGCCTGCCCGGACCCGACATCACGCCCGACCGGCTGGCCCGCCGGGACTGGTGGGCCGGCCCGCACCTGTTCGTGCTCATCGACGACTACGACCTGCTCGCCGGCGGCTACAGCAGCCCGCTGGAGCCGCTGCTGGAGGCGCTGCCCCAGGGCTCCGAGGTGGGCCTGCACCTGGTGCTGGCCCGCACGACCTCGGGTGCGTCGCGGGCGATGATGTCCGACCCGGCGCTGCGGCGGCTGTGGGACCTGGGCACCAGTGCCCTGCTGTTCTCCTACGACAAGTCCGAGGGCGTGTTCCTGGGCGAGGCCAAGCCGCTGCGGCTGCCGCCCGGCCGGGCGCAGCTGGTCAGCCGGCGGCTCGCCCCGACCCTGATCCACACCGCGCTGCAGCCGGCCGGATCGGACTGACGATGGCAGACGTCGACGGGATCGGCTCAGTGCGCGCGGGCGCGCCTGCGGCGGATCCGCGGCGCGGCCAGCGCCAAGGCCGCCATCAGCAGGGTCAGGCCACCCGCCGCGGCGGCGACGGCCACCGCGACCCGGAAGGCGCGGTCGTCGACCGGCTGCGGGCGGGCGATGTCGGCGGGCGGCACCGGCACGCTCGGCACGGCCGCGCCGCGCTCGGCGGGCAGCACCGCGGTGACGGCGGCGTACAGGTCGAGCGCTCCGTGGCCGAGCTGCGGGTCCGGCACCTGCCGGGGCACCCGGTCGCTCGTCGCCAGCAGCCGCTGCTTGACCTGCGCGGCGGTCAGCTTCGGGTGGTGTGCCCGCACCAGCGCGGCGGCCCCGGCGACGTATGCCGCCGCGTAGGCGTTGCCGCCGGCGACCACGTGCCCGGAGCCGCGGGGGCCGAGGCTGAGCACCCCGGCGCCGGGCGCCATCAGGTCGACCGGGGCCGCGGTGCCCGACACCAGGCCGCCGTCGGGGTCGAAGCCGCCGACCGACAGGATCCGCTCGCTGACCCACGGGTCCACCGGCACCGCACGGTCGGTGGGTCCCCAGGAGGCGGCGACGACCAGGGCGTCCCGGGCCTGGGCCTCCTCCAGCGCGATACGCAGCGGCGCCCCGGCCCGCACCATGGGCGTGCCGACCACGATCACCCGCGCGCCGCGCTGCGCGGCCGTGCCGATCGCCGTGGCCAGCGCCGTTTCCGGCGGCGGCTGGTCGTCGTCGACGGAGACCCGCAGCGGCAGTATCCGTGCCTGCGGGGCGAGCCCGGCGAAGCCGACCTCCGGCTGGCTGCCCGCGGCCACGATGCCCGCGACGAACGTGCCGTGGCCCAGGCAGTCGTCGTCGGCGCGACCGCCGGCGAGCACGTCCAGCCCGGGTTCGACCCGTCCCTGCAGCTGGCGGACCTGCGCGTCGACGCCGGAGTCCAGGACCGCCACGGTGATGCCCGCGCCCTGGGTCAGCGGCCAGATCCGCTGCGGGCGCAGCCACTGCTGGGCCCAGGGCAGGTCCGGGACGACGGTGCGGGCCGGCGGGGCGCAGTCGGCTGCCGCCGCGGCCGCCGGCACCGGCATCCCGGCGAAGGCCAGCACCGCCGCCAGGCCCAGCCGGCTCCAGCGTGTCACGCGTCGCATCCGTACTCCCTGTCGAAGCTGCCGCTCTGGCCGCCGCCTGCGAACCCCGGCTGGCGGCACTGTACGAACCGCAGGCGGTCCGGGCATGGGCCCGCAGACCCGGCCTGGGCCCGACTCGGGCGCTCGTCGTCCCCGCATGGAAAGGTCCCCCGGTGAACCACCGCGTCCTCACCGTCTCCGCCACCGCCCCCGACTCCTACCGCACCATCGGCGCGGCGCTGCAGGCGGTCCGGCCGGGCTGGATCGTCAGCGTCCTGCCCGGCACCTACGCGGAGTCGCTGAACCTGCACGTGCCCTGCACCATCACCAGCGAGGAGGGGCCGGGCACGGTCGTCATCGCGGCACCGGCGGGCAGCGCCGTGGTGATGGAGGCCGAGGAGGCGACCCTGAGCGGGCTGACCCTGGCCTGCTCCGATCTCGACCTGTCCGCGATCGACATCCCGTCCGGGCGGCTGCTGCTGGAGGAGTGCGAGATCCGGGCGCAGGCCGGCGCGGCGATCTACGCCAGGGCGTCGGGCGACCTGACGGTGTCGCGCTGCCACATCCGCAACACCGCCGGCGCCGGGATCATCGCCGTCGACCATGCCACGGTGCTGGTCGAGGAGACCACGCTCAGCCAGGTGCGCACCTCGGCCGTGGTGGTGCGGGCGTCGGCGTCGCTGGTGATGCGCGACAGCATCGTGGCCGACGTCGGCGGCAACGCCATCTGCGGCACCGAGCAGTCCCGGCTCACGGTCGAGCGCTGCACCGTGTCCCGGGCCACGGGGCCGGCGATCGCCGTCGAGGGCGACTGCGAGGCCGTGCTGCGGGCCAGCGCCGTGACCGACACCCAGGAGGCGGGCCTGCTGGTGACCGGCCAGGCCCGGCCGCTGGTGGAGGACTGCCGGTTCACCGGCACCGCGGGTGCGGGCATCGTCGTGGACGGCGGCGCCGACCCCCGCGTGACCGGCACGTCGATCGCCTCCGCCGCGACCCACGGCATGGTCGTCACCGGCGGCGCGACCGGCACCTACCTGGACCTGGCCATCGCCGACAGCGGCGCGGGACTGGCCGTGGTCGGCGGCGCCGACCCGCTGCTGCAGCGGCTGTCGGTGACCGGCAGCCGCGGCCACGGCGTCACCGTCTCCGCCGACGGGCGGGGGCGGCTGGAGGACTGCACGGTGTCCGGTTCGCTGGGCGCCGGGCTGTACACCGCCGACGGCGGCACGCCCGTGCTGCGCGGCAGCCGGCTGACCGGCTCCGGCGAGGCCGGTGTGCTCGTCGGCGAGCGAGGTGCGGGCACGCTGCGCGAATGCCAGGTCGAGGAGTCCGCCGGGCACGGCGTGCAGATCACGGCGGGAGGCGAGCTGGTCCTGGAGGAATGCTCGATCTCGGCCAGCCGCGGCGCGGGTGTGCTGGTCGACGACGACGGCGCCGTGTGGATCACCCGCTGCGAGGTCTCGGGCAACACCGCCGACGGCGTACGGATCGGCCAGGTCCGGTCGTCGTCGATCAAGGGCTGCGCCCTGCACCACAACGGCGGCAGCGGCCTGCACCAGGGCAGCGGCGACGTGGACCTGGCCGTGGCCGATCTGGACAGCCACGACAACGGGCAGCCCGACCACCGGCTCGCACCCGGCGAAGCGATTGAGGCCGCCGACGAACGCCCGGTCCCGGCGGGAGAGTCGCGCCGCACCGCACCGCCGCCCGCGCTGGAGGGCCTGCTGGCCGAGCTGGACGGCCTGGTCGGGCTGGCCGGGGTGAAGCAGGAGGTGAACATGCTCGTCGACCTGCAACTGCTGGCCGGCCGCCGCGCCGCGGTGGGCTTGCCGCCGCCGCCGATGAGCCGCCACCTGGTCTTCGCCGGCCCGCCCGGCACCGGCAAGACCACCATCGCCCGGCTGTACGGGCAGATCCTGCAGGCGCTGGGCACCCTGCGCAAGGGGCACGTGGTCGAGGTCGCCCGCGCCGACCTCGTCGCGCAGATCATCGGCGGCACCGCGATCAAGACCACGGAGAAGTTCGAATCGGCGCTGGGCGGGCTGCTGTTCATCGACGAGGCGTACGCGCTGACCGACGAGGGCGGCGGCACCGGGCCCTCGTTCGGCCAGGAGGCCATCGACACCCTCGTCAAGCTGATGGAGGACCACCGCGAGGACATCGTGGTCGTCGCGGCCGGCTACTCACCGCAGATGCGCTCGTTCCTGTCGTCCAATCCCGGCCTGGCCTCGCGCTTCACCCGGACCATCGAGTTCGAGAGCTACTCCGACGACGAGCTGGTCACCATCGTCGAGAACTTCTGCAAGCGCCACCGCTACACCCTCGACTACGGCACCGGCCACGCGCTGAAGAACCTGTTCGCGCTCATCCCGCGCGACGGCAACTTCGGCAACGGCCGTACCGCGCGCAAGGTGTTCGAGGACGCCATCGGGCGGCAGGCGCAGCGGCTGTCGCGGGCCGAGGTGGTCTCCGCGCCGGAGCTGACCCGGCTGCGGCCGGAGGACATCGGCCCGCCGCCTACCGGCGGCATCCGCCTGGGCGGCGCCGCCGAGCGCCCCGACCTGGCGCAGCTGCGGGCCAAGCTCGCCGCCCTGGTCGGCCTGGAGGAGGTCAAGCGCGAGGTCAACGACACCGTCAACCTCCTGGCGACCTCGCGCAAGCGGGCCGAGGCGGGGCTGCCGGTGCCCGCGCTGGGCCGGCACCTGGTCTTCTCCGGCGGGCCCGGCACCGGCAAGACGACCGTCGCCCGCCTGTACGGGCAGGTGCTGACCGCGCTGGGAGTGCTGGCCAGCGGGCAGCTGGTCGAGGTCAGCCGGGCCGACCTGGTCGCCGAGTACGTCGGTCAGACCGCGCAGCGCACCAGGGAGAAGTTCGAGCAGGCCCGGGGCGGGGTGCTGTTCATCGACGAGGCGTACACCCTCGCGCCGACCGAACGCTCCGGCGGCGCCGACTTCGGCCGGGAAGCCGTCGACATGCTGATCAA
The DNA here is from genome assembly GCF_011297315.1 of Catellatospora chokoriensis. Lineage (NCBI taxonomy): Bacteria > Bacillati > Actinomycetota > Actinomycetes > Micromonosporales > Micromonosporaceae > Catellatospora > Catellatospora chokoriensis. The sequence goes on along the minus strand of NZ_JAAOTI010000016.1, from coordinate 46,528 downwards.
ACTCATGGAGGACCACCGCGACGACGTCGTCGTCATCGCCGCCGGGTACGACGAGGAGATGGCCGCGTTCCTGAAGGCGTATCCCGGGCTCGGCTCGCGGTTCGCCCACACCGTCCACTTCGCCGACTACACGCCGCAGCAGCTGGTCACCATCGTCGAGCAGCACTCGGCCGCCTCCGGGTACGAGCTGACGCTGGAGGCGCGGTCGGCGCTGCGCAAGCACTTCACCGCGGTCCCGCGCGAGCACGGGTTCGGCAACGGCCGCTTCGCCCGGCAGGTGCTCGACGCGATGATCGTGCGCCAGTCGGGACGGATCAGCAAGATAGCCGAGCCCACCCGCGAGGACCTCGTCACGCTCCTGCCCCAGGACATCGACAAGCGCTGACCGCCTTCGGTTCGGTGCTCGGCAGCCGATGTGCGGTGAACGGCGGCCAAAGCCCAGCCGTCGAATCACCTGCCCGCGGGCATCGTCGCGGTACGCCTGCTCCCGCACCGGGCAGGCGTGCCGCTGGGGGCCCTTGCGTTTATCGCCTGGTCAGCGGCTCGGATGAGTTCCCGGGCCTACGTTCATCGGTGTGTGACCGGCGCGTCGCCCCGGGTGCCTTTAGGCCTTAGGAGAACCAGCCGAACTGGTTACGTTCGGCTTCGCAGCGGCGCCGTGCGGCGACGACGCCAGAGGTGAACGGCCTCGGCGACGCCGGACGGTGTGCCTGCCGCTGCGGGCGATCCAGGGGGTGCGGGCCATGACGCAGGCGCAGCCGTGTGCTGACGAAGACGCTTTCGCGGTATCCCACCGGCTGCTGCTGGTGGCACAGGTGGTGCGCGACGCCCATGCCGCGCTGCGGTCGGGCCTCGACGCGGCCGACGGCTGCTGGGGCGGTGACGGCGAGCTGGCCACCTGGTCGGCCGAAGCCCATGCGCCCGCGTGCGGCACGGTGCTGGCCGGCACGGACGCGGTCGCGGCGCTGCTGGCCGGCCTCAGCCGGCAGGCCGACGGGATCGCCCTGGCCGCGACGTCGGGCACCGTCCCCAGCAGCGCCGACGCGCTCGTCCCGAGCGTGTGAGCCCGGAGCCGGCAGGAGGACGGCCGTGGCCCGACTGTTGAAGGTCGACACAGGCGCCGTGGACGGCGTCGGGCACCGCCTGCTCATGGCGGGCAGCCAGGTCGACGCCCACCGGCAGAACCTGGAGCGCGGACTGGGCGCGACGCCGAACGCGTGGGGCCGCGACGACGAGTTCGCCCGCAAGTTCGCCGAGCAGTACCGGCCCGGCCACGACGAGGTGCTCGAAGGCACGAGGAACCTCGCCCGACTGCTGAGCGACATGGGCGAACACGTGCGCACGACCGGCAAGTTCTTCGGCGCGGTCGAGCACGACAACACGTGATCGCGGCCGCACATGTTCACGGCGTCGCCGGGTCGGGGGTGACCCATGGGCATGCACGTGCCGGAGTGGGTGAGCAAGTTCTTCCTCGTCGTCACCGGTGAATCCTGGCCGCAGGCCGACGAGGACCAGCTCTGGGAGATGGCCGACGCGTGGGCCGCCTTCGAGACGAACATGACCGCCATCGAGACCGAGATCGCGGAACTGTCGCGGGTGGTGCAGAGCGGCGGCTGGGAGGGCGACGCCGCCGCGGCCGTACGCGGCCGATTGACCGAGCTGGTCGACGGCGGAAGCCTGCGGAAGCTGGTCGAGGCGGCGGGCAAGCTGTCACGCTTCGCAGACGACGCGGGCACCAACGTCGAGTACACGAAAGCGTCGATCATCGGGCAGTTGCTCATCCTGACCGTACAGATCATCATGCTGCTGCCGTGGGTGTCGTTCCCCCCGACGTCGGCGTGGGCGTCGGGCTGGATCTCCTCCCTGATCGCCTTCGGGCGCTACATGTCGGCCACCTTCTTCCGGCGGCTGATCACCTCCATCCTCTTCGGCATCGTGCTGCAGGTCGGCCTTGACGTGGCGATCCAGTTCACGCAGCTGTTCATCACCGGCACCCGGGACAAGTGGGACGCCAAGCGCACCGGCGGCGCCGCCCTGGCCGGAGCGATCGGCGGCGTGCTCGGCCCGATCCTGTCCGCCGGGTTCGGCCGGATCTTCGGGCCGAGGTTCGTCACCTCGATCGTGGGCTTCGCCGGCATCGGCGCGTTGCACGAGTGGAGCACCGAGGCGCTGGCCGACCTGATCCTCACCGGCCGGCGCGAGCAGAACGACAACGAGTGGGCCTCAGCCTCAGCCGGTGCGGTCGAGGGCGTGCTGGACTGGATCGGTCACCGCGGCGGCAGGAACTCCGCAGGCGCGGGCCTCGACAGCGGGGTCGGCGACCTCGACATCCCCGGACTGGACGGCAACCCGTTCGATTTCGACCCCGGCCCCGACCGGTTCGAGGGCCACGCGACCGCCGACGGCGACTTCACGTTCACCGGGATCTTCCCCGACCCGCAGACGTTCATCGGCAACATCACCTTCACCGGCACGCTGAACCCGGCGGGCGCACCGCCGCAGAAGAGCACGTTCACGGGGTCGGGGGCGTTCCAGGGCAAATTCGACGGCGCCTTCGACCGGTCCCGGCTCGGCACCCGCAACGACATGATCGTCGGCCAGGTCACCGGCAGCGGCAGCCTGACCGGGGACTTCCACCTGTCGGGCTCCTTCACCCCCGTGCCCGGCACGGGCACGGTCGGCGAGCACACCCCGCCGCAGTCCCGGCCGGGCACGCCCGCCCAGCCCGTCACCTCCGTGACGCGTCCGGGTTCCGGGCCGGCCTCGCCACCGACCAGCGGGTTGACCGTCAACAGCCCGGCCACGCCACCGCCGACGCCTGCCCGCACACCGCCGGAACTGCCCGCTGCGGCCACCGACACGACGCCACCAGCCCACGCACCGGCCGCCTTCGCCGAAGCCAGCACCTCCACGTCGGCCACAGACACGACACCACCGGCCAACGCACCGGCCGTCTTCACCGAACCCAGCACGCCCACATCGGCCACAGACACGACACCACCAGCCAACGCACCGGCCGCCTTCGCCGAACCCAACACGTCCGCGCCGGTCACGGTCCTACCCGACGATGTGGCGCAGCACGCCGAGCCGCCGGGCCGCGATCTCGTGCCGCAGCCCGCTGCGCAAGGCGGCAGTCCCGCTCCCGCCACAGACGCCAAGCCGGGCGGCGGCGACCGCACGGTCGTCGTACGCGACCGGCCGGTTCCCTCTGCCGGCTGGCACACGGTTCCCGGCGGCTTCGCCCACCCCGCCGAGCGCGTACTGGTCACCACCGACGGCCGCTGGCAGACCCTGCCGGCGTCGACGCCGGTCGCGGGCCGCCCGGGAGCCTCCCTGATGCGCGCCGACCTGTTCGGGCTCTACTTCGCCACGGCCGACAACAATGTGCTGCACGTGCCGCTGCGCTCGGACCAGGTGACCACGGCCGACACCCGAAGCGCGGCCATGACCGCCACCCCCGCACCCGCCGACGCCATGACGGCCCGGGACGGCACGACCACCCTGGACACGGTCGTCGACCCGACGCCGCTGACGGCGCAGGCAGCGGCGGCACTGGCCGCACTCGCGGTGACCGGCGACGGCAAGGTGCTGTTCCCCGGACCGTACGGCGGAGCCGACCTAGCCGCGGCGCGATGGGTCCCGCCGGGCTCCGGCTCGACCCGGGTGATCGTGCACGCCCAGCACGCCCTGGTCCGCGTCGGCAACAGCCTGCTCACGCCGCAGCAGTTCGCACAGGTGCTGTCCGCGCTGCCACCGGGCACCCTGCGCGGCACCATCGAGCTGATCAGCTGCAACACCACGCCGACCGCGGGCACCCTCGCCGGGTCGCTGGCCGTGGCGCTGGACCGCCCAGTGGTCGGTGCGACGACACCCGTGTGGACCGCCGTCGGTCCCGGCGCGCCGTCGTGGGCACGGGCCATCGCCGCGACCGTGGACCCGTCAGGCCGGCTGCGGCCGCGCCTGAACCCGGACGGCACTCCCGACGGGCGTTTCGTCCGGCACACCCCCGACGGTACGGGCGGCTTGCGCACCGAGAACCTCGGCGCCACCCTCGATCCGGCCACCGCCGAAGCCGTCGACGTGACCGACGACGCCGCGCTCACGCCCCTGCAATCCAGCCCGCAGGCCGCCGGTGCGATCAGCTGGCACCAGTGGGTCGCCCCCGTCGGCACCTTCGGGCCCGCGCGCAACACCCCGGCGCTGCTGCGGGAACCGGGCATCATCGGCGGGCAGAACGTGCCGATCCACGACGTCGTCGACACCAACGGTGCGCTGCGTGCGCACATCGCGGCCCAGCTGACCGCGCTGGCACCGCGCGGCTGGAACCAGCAGCAGCTCACCGACGCCGTCAACGCCCAACTGCCCGACACCGAACTCACCGCACGCGGCAGGTCCCTGTTCGACGGCTCGGGGTTGCGCGTCACCCTCGGCAAGGGGCGCGACGCGATCGAGATAAGCCTGACCGCGGTGGCGGGAGCCCAGTCACGGGCGGCTCCGCTGCTCGGTTCGGACGCCTCGGCCGCACAGGTGTCCTCGGGCAACAGTCCCGACCGGCGTACCCCGCAGCGCACCGCCGTCGACACCACCCGTAGCGAGAGCAGCGCCGGCAGCCTCACCGCCGCGCTCGGCTACTCGGCGGTGGGCATGTCCGACGTGCCGATCCCGGCGGTGCGGGCGGTCCCGCTCGGCTCGGTGTCGGTGCAGGGCACCAGCACCACCGTGCTCAGCCAGTCGGCGCAGACGCGCCTGCGTACCAACGAGGAGATCACGCTGCCCGCCGCCGGCACCGCGGCGACCCAGGCACAGGCCTGGCAGACCACGGGGGCGGTGACCGTCGAGATCACCCGGCGCGGCTACGGCAGCCAGCAGTTGCCGGGCGGCCACCTGGAGGTGACCGTCTCCGCGCTGAACGCCATGACCGCCGTGCCCACGGTGCCCGCGCCCGGCAACCAGCAGCCGCAGTCGCCGCAGCGGGGCTGGCAGCTGCCGCCCAACGCGGTGCTGGAGACCACGTCGGTGCCCGGCGACCTGTTCGGCTCCCTCGTCAACCACGGCCAGATCCCGCCCGGCTTCCGCAAACCCGGCAGCGACCACCGCGCCGCCCTGGCCGACCTGACCGACGCGCAGACGCTGGGCCTGAACCGCCACGGCCTGATCGTGCCGCCCGGCCACGTCGCGCCCGCCAACGCGGGCGCCGCTACTCCGGCCACCACGGGACTGACCACCGACAAGATCACGTCTCGGCGGGGCGAGGACACCCCGGCCTGGCAGCGGCCGTTCACCGCCACGCAGCGCGGCTTCACGACCCTGACCGCCGTGGCAGGCACCCCCGTGCTCATGTTCAACCCGCTGACCCTGCCCGGACGTGCCGAGTCCGCGATCCGGGCCGGCGCCTCCGGCAGCAGCTCCACCAGCCACGACACCACGGTACGGCTACAGGGCACCGCCGGTGTGGGTGTCTCGTTCGGGGAGGACACCGCCGACCCGCTCCACTACGGCACCTTCGCGGCCTCCGGCATCCTCGGCGTCGAGCGTGGCTCGGGCTCCAGCAGCTCGACGGAGTTCTCCACGCAGATCGAGGCCAAGAGCAAGGTCACCGGGGACATGCTGCTCTACCGCGTCCCGCTGACCGTGTACGCGCACGACCACGTCGGCCACGACGCCGCGCCCGCCCGGCAGATCGGCACCGGCCCGGCGCACGTGTACCTGTGGGTGACCCCGCTGGACGCCCACCGCCTGGGCTACCCGGGCGCCCCCGCGCCCACCCCGGTGCCCGCGCACGCCGCAGCGCCCGCCTCGCCGCTGCCCCCGGTAGTCGGCAACTGGCAGCCGATGGCGCTGCCCGACGTGCGCGACATCCGCACCACCGCCGACAACGGCACCAGGCTGTGGGACCGGGTCGTCGCCACGGTCAACGCGGTCGATCCTGATCTGCTGCCACGCCAGGGCGTCACACCCGACCGGGCCCGGCTGCGCAACCTGCAGGCACTGCAGAACGCCGTCACCCAGTCCCACCTGCGCGGCAACTGGCGCACCCTGCTGGAGTCCGGGATCCGGGTATCACTGGAACGGCCTGCCGACATCGCCCACGACACCATGCGGGCCTCGCAGCACGTCTCCATCGTGATCAGCGCCGCGCTCACCTCACCGCTCACCGCCGACAACGCCCTCATCCCCGGCACGCAGATCGAGGAGACGACCCGGGCCGGCCAGGCACACACCGACGGACGCTCGGTCAGCCTCGGCGCGCGCGCCGGGGCGCAGGTACAGATGGGCATGAGCACCGGCCGGGCGAGCACCGCCGCCAGCAAGGTCCGGGCATTCTTCATCCGGTTCGGGGCCGTCATGTCGTGGCGGCACCAGCGGTCGCTGTCCGGCGGCACCGCCCCCGCCACCGGTCACCTGACCAAGGTCGACCGCCCGCTGCGCGCGCACAGCGCCGACCTGGCGTTCTCGGTGCGTGCCGAGTACGCCGACCGGCCACGTACCCTCAACGCCGTCGCCAACCCCGTACCGGGCAGATTCCACCAGGTCACCGTGCCGGGACCGGCACTGACCGTGGCCAACGGGTTCCGGGTCGGGCTGCCCGAATTCGACCAGGTGCACCCACTCGCTCCGGTCGGCGGGCCGCCCCGGGTGGAGATCGTCGACACCGCGGTCGCACCGCACCCGGGGACGGTCAGCATCCAGGGCCCGCACCAGTTCCTCGACGCGCACGTCGCCGGCGACGCCCTGTTCACCGCCGCGGACATCGCCCTGGGCGAGGCCATCACCCGCGAGCAGCCAGGACCCGGGCCGCAGTCGGTACGCGGCCGCCTGGGCCGGCTGTGGAGCGGCTGGCGCAGCACCGCGGGCGTGCGGTCGACCAGCGGGCAGACCTACACCTACGAGTCCACGGCGGTGACCGAGCCGGGCTCGCCCGCCGAGCTGGCCGTCCGCAACAGGCTCACCCCGGACGCGATCCGCTCCGCGCTCGACGTCTACGAACGCGGCGGCGGCCCCGCGACCGTGCTGCGCGGCGGCACCTTCACCGACATGGTCGGCGACCTCACCATGACCGTGCAGCTGGCCAACCCCCGCCGCGCGCTGACCGCCAACACCGGCTACAGCATCTACGACTCCGCGGAGCTCACCGACAAGACCGAATCGGGCCGCCGCCGGGAGAGCGGCTGGGACGTCACCGCCGCCGTGCAGATGAACAGTGAGGCAGCCCCCACCAGCGCCACCGACCCCCGGGGCGTGCACCGGGTCACCGCCATGCCGCAGGTCGGTCACAGCAGCCGCACGGGTGAGCGCGACGAGACCGAGAACGTGCACGGCATCGCCCGCCGCGAGGTGGTGGAGAACGAGGTCAGCACCGCGATGCTCGCCGACCTGGTCGTCACGTTCACCGGCGGCCTGTCCGCGCGGAACGTCATCGCCTCCTCGCACACCCCGGACGTGACCGTGCGCGTCACCGCGCCGGACTCGTTGCTGTTCCTGGTGACCGAGGCCGAAGCGGCCCGGCTGGTCGCGGTCGCGAACCAGCAGCCCGCACCGGCCGCGCCCGCGGCGGCACCGGCGGCGACCCGGATGCCGCCGTTCCTGCGCCGGATGCTGGGGCTGGGTGTGGTGCACCGGGCGGTGCCGCCGCACGACCCGGTGCCGCCACCCCCGAACGCCCCGCCCGGCACCCCGCCGCAGCCGTCGCTGCGCGACCGGTTCGCCGACTCGCTGCCTCAGGACGTGCCGGCGCGCATCCGCGAGCGGGCCGCCGACGTGGCCGCGGATCTCATCACCCTGCAGCGGCTCAAACCGGCCATCGACGGCCTCTACGACGCGGGTGTGTCGGACACCTTCACCATCGACGGCGTGCTGTACCGCGACGAGGTCAAGGTCGTGGTCCAGGCCGCCGCGAGCAACCACCGCCCGGCCGCCGAACAGGTCCCCGGCGCGCTGCGCGCATCGCTGTTCAGCTCGGCGGCCACCGGCACCAGGTGGCAGCGGTTCCGCCAGCGGGTGACCGGGCTGAGCGTGCCCGCCTTCTACGGCGGCGGCTCCCGGCTCACCACCGGCGAGGGCACCAGCACCGGCCTGCAGTCGCTGCCGCTGGGCCTCACCGCGGCCGTCAACAAGGTGCGCCACTGGTCACGGCTGAAGGCCGCCAGCCGCAACACCTCCGGCTACGTGGAGAAGTCCGGGCCGCTGACCGGCGTCGACACCGACCACGCGTACACGGTGACCGTCACCCGCCAGCGCGTCTCGACGAAACTGGGCGTGGCCACGATCGCGGTCGGCGCCGCGACGCACCTGATCGGACGCGTACGCCGCCAGGTCTGGCCCGGCACCCCGGTCGTGCAGCACAACGCGGTCACCGTCGCCGTGCCGGTCACCGCGACCGACCGTCCCGCGGAGCTCGCCAACAGGCTCAACACGATCGGTCAGACCGCACCCGGCCAGGACACCCCGCCCGCGCTGACGCACACCCCCGGCGGGGACGGCACCACACCGGCCTGGGCCCTGCCGCCCGGAACCTCGTACTCGCTGGAGGGGGTGGTCGCGGGCACGGCGCTGCGCGACGCGGTCACGCGGGCGTTCACCCCGGCCGGCGGCCGCACGCCGCGCCTGCTGACCGACTACGTCACCGACCTCGTCCTGGACCGGATCACCGGCGGCGAGACGATGCTGCCCCGGGTGCGCACCATGCTCGACGGCGAGCTGCGTTCCGGTGACCTGTTCGACGACTCCGGGCTCGTCGTCCAGCTCGGCGGCTTCCGGGTCACCGCACGGCTGCACGGCAGGCCGCTGCTGCTGTCCACCAGCACCACGGTGGAGCAGGAGGCGCAGCACGAGGTCGGCGAGATCGAACGCGAGTCCGGCTCGTCGGGCCTGGACGTCAACGCCGGCGCCGCCGGGGTGCGCGGCGGTGCGGTCATCGGCGGCCAGCCCGACACCGACGCCGCCCGGCGGGCGTTCGACTGGCAGCCCAACGAGCTGCTGGGCGACCTCGCGCCCGGTTCCGGCAGCCGCGACAGCGCCTCGTCCGGTGACGGCCTCAGCGGCGGCACGAAGATCAAACAAAAGAACCGGTCCTGGGTGTACGGCGTCGACCTGGCCCTCTACGTCGAACCCGACCGGATCGACGGCCACCTGCCCGTGGTCGAGGGGCGGCTGCCGGTGGCCCCGGCGTCGGTGGTCGTCGACTGGGGCGCCCAGCTGCGCCTGTGGGCCGGCGACGTCGAAGCGATGGGCATGCTCGGCTGGCGCGAACGCCTTGGCGACCCCGCGGACCTCACCGGCGTCGCCGTCGACCCCGGCACCCACCTGGCGGTCGTCAACGGACAGCTGCACCTGGCACCGGGCGCCGGAGCGCCGGTCGGCGACATCACCGCCCTGCCCTCGGACTCCGACGCGGTCCTGGTCGTCGACGCCGGGGTGAGCGACGCGCAGGCCGCCACGTTCGTGAACGGGCTGGCGGCCCCGTCGCGGCCGCCCGCGATCCGCGCGGACGGCCACACCCCCGCGCAGGCGGCGACCCTGGCTACCGCGACCGGAGTGCCGGTCGTCGTGGCCAACGGGACCCGTGCCCTGGCCCCGAACCAGGGCGTGACCGTCCCCGCCGGAGCCGACCCGGCACGCGACCCCGGCTGGCCGGCCCTGGTCGAGGAGATCCGCCACACGCCCCACCAGCACGGACCTGTCACGACCGCGCCGACGAGCGTGCGCCCGGTCGACACCTGGCTGCGGGCCGGCCACGGCCTCACCCCGGTGCCGGGCAACCCCACCGCGTTCGCGCTGGCCGCACACCCCGGCGTCCTGGTCGAGGCGACCGCCTCCGGCCTGTGGATCCGCCGCGCGGCCGACCCCGCCGTCGCCGACGTCCGCACCGCGCACGACGCCCCGGCCACCCCCGCCGGCCCGGTGCTGCGGGTACAGGCCGACACCCAGGCCCTGCGCGACGCCACCGACCACGTGCTCGCCCACCTCCACCCGGACCTCTCGCGGCAGGCGATGGTCCACCGGCCGAACCCCCCGGCGGGCGCCGACCAGCTCGTCCCCGCCGCGGCATGGACCGACCGCGACCACCTCGACGCCCGCGACCGGGCCGCCGCGGACCTCGACCTGCCCGGCCCGGCCGGCGGGCGTACCCCCCGCCAGGTCGCCACCGCCGCCGCCACGAGCGCCAGCACGGTCCGCGACTGGCTCGCCCCACCGGCGCCCGCCCAGCCCACGCCGCGCGACGTCGCCGACACCGCGATCACCGCCTACGCTGCCGAGATGCGCGCACGTCGGCGCGACTGGGACAGCGCCGTCGCCGCGCTCGCACCGCAGCCCACCCCCGCCCAGCTGCAGGCCGTCCGCGACGCCGCCGCGCGACTGGACCCCGACCAGCCCGCCAGCGCGGCCCTGCGCGGGCTGCGCGACATCGCCCAGGCGGCCGTCGACCACCTCGCCACACTGCGTGACCAGGCGCGAGGGCACAGCCAGACCCTCGCCGGCCATCAGGGCGCCGTCGCGGCCATCCAGCGCCCGCTGGCCGCCTACCAGCAGGCCGCCACGGCCGCGGTCGGCTCCGTGACCGCGGCGGTCAACGCCGGCCACCCACCCGGCACCCCGCCGGCGCAGCGCGCCACCGACCTGATCACCGAGGCCGGCAACGCACAGGCGGAGGCGGACGGGTTCGTGGCGACCGCCGCCGACCTGGCTGTCCAGCGCCGTGCCGCCGACGCTGCCGCGCTCGGCCACGCCAACGCGCACACCGCGACCGCCGCCGCGATGGCAGGAGTCGCGCCCGTCGACGCCGCCGCACTCCTGTCCGCACACCACGGCCTGCTCGGCGTCGCCGACCCCGCCAGCCGGGACGCCTACCGGCGCACCCAGGAAGACCTCGACGCGGCGACCGCCCGGCGCGACGGCCTCAACGGCACACAGACCGACCAGCGGGACACCGTCAACCAGGCATCCGCCGCCTGGGCAGCTCAGGTCACCGCGTTCACCACCGCCGCAGCGGGTCACGACGCCGCCCGCACCGAGGCCGGCACGACACTCGACGGGCTGCGCGACCGCATCCGCGACTACGACGCCGCGAACCTGGGCAGCTCCCGGCTGACCACCGTCGGCACGACCACCGCGGGCCTCCACCGGGTCGCCGACCAGCTCGCCGACCGGCTGGCCGAAAACGACACCGCCAGGCGGCGACTGCACGACGCCCTCACCGCCACGGACCTCGACGTCGACGCCGTCACCTCCGCACTCGCCGCCGTGACCGACGCCCGCCGGCACGTCGAGACGGCCGCGGCCGCACTCACCACGGCCGTACGCAACGTGCCCGGCTGGACGGGACAGACGCCCGGCAGCATCGCCCAGCGCAACCAGGCCGTCCTCGCCCTGGGTCGGGCCGCCGACACCCTCGACCGGCAGGCGCGGGCGCTGGTGGACGGGCAGCCCGCCCCGGCGCTCGGCACCACCCTGCGCACCCTCGACCTGGCAAACCGGACACTCGCCGAAATCACGCGCCGCCTTGGAGAAGCGCAACGGGACTTCCTCGCCGCCGACGAACGCCACCGCGGCGACCGCCGCCGCGCCGCGCTCGCCGCCTGGCAGCGTGCCCTGACCGACCTGAACCGGCTGCTGGCCCCACTGGCCCGCTGAAACCGAACGGAGACGACCTTGACCACCGAAACCGACCCGGCGACGTGGCACCGACTACTGCTGCTGCTGTCCGGCCGGATCCCCGACGGGCCGCTGGTCGAGGCACGCAGCCTGCTCGCCCACGGACGTCACGACGAGCTCGCCCGACAGGTCGGCGCCTGGGTCTCCGCCTGGGAACTGGCGCTGCCCGCCGACGCCGCCGTGCTGCTCGGGGCCACCGCGTCCGGTCCCACCGCCGACGAGGTCCTACCGCCCTACGGGCTGGCCCCGGTCGGCCCATGGCTGCTGGCCGCACACGGCGACCGGGTGCCGCAGACCCTGGACCTCTGCGACCCCGGCGACCCGCCCGACGAGATCCACGAACTCGACGCGCTGGACCGCACCGCGCAGACCGCGGCCGCGTCACTGCCCCGGACCGCCGGCCTGTGGCGGACGTGGCGATACCCCACGGCGGCCACACCGTGGGCCCGGCCCAAACGGGTGTACGTCCTGGAGCTGACCGCCGGCCAGCCGGCCGCACTCCCCCGGGCCACACTGGCCGTGCAGGACGCGCTCGCGGCCGCCGGCGAGCCCGATCCGCTGGTGGAGACCTACGCCGACGGCATGACGCTGCCTCCGTTCCAGCGCCACGCCCGGGCCTACGCAGCCCTGCTCTGGTCGGCGAGCGCCGCCGTGCCGATCACCCTCGCCCGGGTGTACGACGGCGCCGATCCGGCGACCGGGCCCTACTTCGACCCGGCGCATCCCCTGGTGCCCGACGACACCGAACGCGCCAGGCTGCTGGCATACCTGACCGGCGGTGTCCCCCTGCTGGCGACCGGATCACTGCTGGCCGATGCCGTCGACCCGCGGCTCGGCGACGTGGTGCCGATGACGTTTCGCACGGACGGCCACTGGATCTGGTCCGAGGCGAGCGCGTACTACCTGGACCGGCACCGGCTGGCACCCGACCCCGAGTTCGCGGCCTGGATCCGCGCGAACGACTTCCGGCACCCGCACGTCGACGGGGTGGCCCTGCACCGGGCGAACGCGGCACTGCTCGCCGCGTGAACGCCAGACGTACCGTCGGTGCGCGTCAGCGCGCCACGGTCGGCTGGTCGGCCAGACCCAGCCAGATGGCGATCACCTCGGCGCGGGTGCGGGCGCCGAGCTTGGTGTAGATGTGGTTGATGTGGTTCTTGACCGTCTTCTCGGTGACGTAGAGCCGGGCGGCGATCTCACGATTGGTACGGCCGCACACGATGTGCTCCATCAGCTCCGCCTCGCGCCGCGACACCCGGGCCCGCGGGCTCGGCTCCGGCTCGGGCTCCGGCTCGGCCTGGGCGTCCGGAATGGACTGGGTGCGGAACGACTCCACCATCGCCGCGAGCGCACCCGGCGACAGGTAGGGCCGCCGCTCCGCCGTGGCGACCACCGCGGCCACCAGATCGGCGGCGGCGAACTGCCCGTGGATCAGGTAACTGGTGGCGCCGTTGCGGAACGCGTGCTCCACCAGGTGCCGCTCCTGGCTGTGCGACACGACCAGCACCAGGGCCTGGTCAGGCAGCGCCAGCGCGGCGTCGCCGTCGGCGGCCAGCGCGCCGTGACTGGCCACGATGACGTCCGGCGTCAGGCTCCGGGCCCGGCTGACCGTCTCGGTCCGGTCGCCCGCCTCCCCGACCACCGAGACCACGTCGCTGCCCTCGAGTACCGACCGTATGCCCAACCTGACCAGTAGATTGTCGTCACTGATCAGGGCGCGCACGCGAGTCGCCGAACTGCTGTGGGCCTGCGTGATCATTAGGTTCCTCCTCGGTCTGCGGAGGGCGGAGCCGGGGTCACCCGCGCCGTCCCGTCAGCAACCTAGGCGGGCCCAAGGAAACGCGGGTGGCGCACCGGTGAACGGTTGCCCTGCTCCACATAGCCATCAGGCGCGCGCCGCAGGCCGGGCAGGTACGTCCGGGTCAAGCGCGGCACCCCGACAGTGCCCCGTCGTCGTGGGCCGGGCCCAAGACGGTCGATGGAACGCACTCACCGACGACGCTGCCCGACGCCAACGGCGCCTGCCGACGGCGGTCTGGCCATGCTCTGGCCCGTCCCTGCCGACAATCGCGTGCTCGACGGACTCGACGGACTGGTGGTACGGAACGAGCCGTCCAGCTGACCGCGCCGTGGCGGGCGGGGGCGGTCGCTGCCACCGGATCAGGCGGCTGCGGATCGTGCGCGTGTGTCAAATGCGGCGTCCACACCGACGCCGCGCCGCGTGAAAGACCTGCTAGCGGCGCGGTGCCGGCGTGGACGCCTGCTGGGGGCGATGCCGTCGGCTACTTCGCGAACGTGAAGAGGCGGTAGCGTCCTACCGTTTCGAAGCCGATGCCCGCATACACCGGCTCGCCTTCATCGGTCGCCTGCAGCGTGGCGACGCGTCGGCCCGACTCCCGGATGATCCGCAACGCGTCCCGGGTGAGGGCGGTCGCGATGCCGCGCCGACGGTATGCCGGGTCGGTGGCGATGCAGTAAAGAGCGCCGACATCGTTGGCGAGGGAGATGGTGCAGGTGCCGACGGTCTTGCCATCGACGATGCCGGCGAGCCGCACGACGTCCAGATAGGCGAAGTTCATCTCGCGATCGACAACCGCGTCGATCTCGCCTGCCGGGATCCCCAGCGGAGCCGCATAGGCCTGCACGTACCGTCGCATCTCCGCCGCGTCGGCAACGGTGCGGATCTTCAGGTCGGCCGGCGGTTCCACATCGGTGATGGCGGTCACGTCGATGGCCATGACCGGCATGCTGGTGAGCTGCTCGGCTCCGCGGGCGAGCAGGCCCTCGGCCGTGCCCTCGTCGCTGTCCGCGCCGACCCACCAGCTCCAAACCGACCCGGCCAACTGCTTGGTGGCCGCGTCGATTGCTTCGTCCAGCGGCTGGTTGCGGACCCGGAGGACTCCGTTGAGCAGCGGGTGTTCGATGTCGGTGCGGTAGCTCGGCAGATCGGTGTCGGGCTGGCTTCCGGCCCAGCCGCACCAGTAGCGGCGGTTAGCGGCGAGCTGCGGAGCCAGATCATGGATGGAATGTACGTTCATGCCCAAGGGACGTCGGCCCGCACGCGAAAATTCGATGATCCTGGGCAGAAATTCCGCCGCGCCGGCCACGGGCGCTGCACGAGACCTGCCTCACCGTCCTGGACGCAGGTCTGCGGGCTCCGTTCGAACGATCAGCCGGTGGGCAGGGCGTTGCCGAGCAGGGGCAGCAGGCGCTCCCAGTGACGTCGCAACCCGGCGGGGTTGAATGCATCGGTGTCGGACATGGTGAAGCCGTGGAGGGTGCCGGGGTAGATCTCGGAGGTGTAGCTGACGCCCGTGGCATCCAGGGTCTCATTGAGCTCGCCGAGCGCCTCATGGGTCATGTCCTCCTCGGCGTGGCCGAAGTGCAGTGGGGCGGTGAGCTCGGCCAGGACGCCCAGCCCGTCGGCGCCGACGGGGGCGTGGAATCCGGCGACAGCCGCGACCCGGTCGGGGTGGGCCGCAGCGGTGCGTACCGCCATGAGGCCGCCGATGCAGTAGCCGACCACCGCGACCGGTCCGGCGCTGACCTCGGGTCGGGTGGCCAGAAATCCGAGATAGTCGTCGGCGTCGCTCAGGGTCCGCTCTGCGGTGTGCGCCTCGATCATGGGCATGATCTGGGCAACGATCGTGGGCCGGGCCTCGTTGCCGATGTACTCGGGAATCTTGATCACCGGGTCTGCGCCGTGCCGATGGAAGATATTTGGGATGAGCACGTAATACCCGTGCTCGGCCAGTTCACTGGCCATCTGCCGGAGCACGGGCCGCACGCCGAAGCCGCCCGGGTACATCAGCACTCCTGGGCTTCGGCCGCCGGCGTCGGGGAAAGCCGCGAAAGCGTCGGCTCGGCCATCCGCAGTCGGGATGTGCAGTGTCTTCGTGGACATGACTTCTCCTGCCGTCATTGAGAGGTGGGTGTACTGCGCCGCGAGCCGGGCTGCGGCAGCGACCGGGCCACCGACGAGGCGAGAGGACACGACAGGACCTTCGGTCTGGCATGGATTCGCAACCACAGCCGTACCCGAAGGCCCTGCCTCGTGTCCGCACGACACACCGAGCCCGATTCGCATGACCCTGCCCTCAGGGCGGATCAGCCCCGCTGACCTGCTACGCGGTCTCGGTGATCGGCCGGTCGACCCAGCTCATCATGGCCCGCAGCTTGGCGCCGGTCTCCTCGATCGGGTGAACCGCGCCCTGCTCCTGCAGCTTGGTGAAGTTGGGGCGGCCGTTGTCGTCCTCGGCGACCCACTCGCGGGCGAACTCGCCGTTCTGGATCTCGCCGAGGATACGCCGCATCTCCTCCTTGACCCAGCTGTCGATGACGCGCGGGCCGCGGGTGACGTCACCGTACTCGGCGGTGTCCGAGATGCTGTAGCGCATGCGGGCGATGCCGCCCTCGTACATCAGGTCCACGATCAGCTTCAGCTCGTGCAGGCACTCGAAGTACGCCACCTCGGGCGCGTACCCGGCCTCGGTCAGCACCTCGAACCCCGTCTGGATGAGGGATGTGACGCCTCCGGCCAGGACGGCCTGCTCACCGAACAGGTCGGTCTCGGTCTCCTCCTTGAACGTGGTCTTGATGACGCCGGCCCGGCCGCCACCGATCGCCTTGGCGTAGGACAGGGCGAGGGCCTGCGCGCCGCCGGTCGGGTCCTGCTCGATCGCGATGAGGCAGGGCACGCCCTTGCCGTCGACGTACTGGCGGCGCACCAGGTGGCCGGGCCCCTTCGGGGCGACCATGGCCACGTCCACGTCCGCGGGCGGAGTGATCAGGCCGTAGCGGATGTTGAACCCGTGACCGAAGAACAGCGCCTTGCCCGCGGTCAGGTTCGGAGCGATCGACTCGGCGTAGATGAAACGCTGCGCGGTGTCCGGCGCGAGGATCATGATGACGTCGGCCTCGGCCGCCGCCTGCGCCGGCGTGACCACGCGCAGGCCCTGCTCCTGCGCCTTGGCGCGGCTCTTCGAGCCCTCCTTGAGGCCGACACGCACGTCGACACCCGAGTCGCGCAGCGACAGCGCATGGGCGTGACCCTGGCTGCCGTACCCGATCACCGCCACCTTGCGGCCCTGGATGACGGACAAGTCCGCGTCGTCGTCGTAGAAGATCTCAACCATTCTCGTACCTCTCATCGTGGCCCGGTCCGCACCTGATCACGCAGGCCACGGCTGTCAGCGCAGACCGGGCCGCGTTCCCGCTGCAGCGGGATGGCGCGAGCGCATGGTCGGTGCTGGACGCGGAGCCTGGGCGTCGGTAGCGGACGCGGGCACATCGGGTCTGTCGTGGGTGGCGGATCCGGCACCGGTGCCGTCTGCTCACCCTTGCGGAATGAAGTTGGTCTGAGCTCGGGACAAGGCACGTGCCCCTGATCGCATCGCCGGACCGGCACCTGCCCACCGCGAACCGGCAGGGCGGCGACTTCATCGGCAGAGCAGTACCTGCGTCGAGGTCCGCATCCGGTCGCCACCGCACCGGGTGCCCGCCCGTCGACATCAGCTGCCCGCTGTTGATCAAGGTACCGACCGACGCAGCCACAGCCTCCGATGATCACAGCGCCTCCTCCCGTCACCTTCGGGTGACAGCAAGAGGACGAACCCCGGCATACGAAAATTCGATCGCCGACTCGAGACCTGGATCACACTGACGTTCGGCCCGTGATCGTACTGTCAGGCGGCAGCGTCCTGGCCACTGGCGGGCCGGGTGCCGGGCCGACGTCGGCCGGTCGCTGGTGTTGTCGCCGTTCCGCCGGCCCGCGTCGGCTCAGGCTTCGGCATTCGCCGTCAAGCCGCCGATCGTCCTCTTCGGAGTCAGTCGACGGAATCGCCGTGCCGCTTGAGGGCCAGGACCGTGCGGTCCTGGCCCTCAAGACGACGCGCGGTCATGCCGACCGCTTACGAGGAGACGCCAAAGCGGGCAGCCAAATTGGCGACGCGGCCGTCCTGACCCTCACGAGCCTTGCGTAGCACGAAAGAACGCATGAACCACGGCGAGTGCAACTCGACCGTCTCCGTCACCTCGGAGCCGTCCTTGCCGGAGGGCACCAGGCTCAGGGTGGCCTCGAGCCGAACCCCACCCGGCGACTTCACCGAACTCCTCAGCGTGTGGCTCGACGCCGTGGGCGTCATCGTCACCTTGATCGGGTTGTCCCAGTGGAACGGACCGAACCGGAAACGTTCCACGGACACGTACCGGACCGAGTCGCCATCCGCCTGGATGTCTCGTACGGCGACAATCAACGGCGCCAGCTCGACATAGCTGCGCGGATCCATCAGAAACTCGAAGACCTCGGCGGGTGGCGCACCAAGCCGGGCAGAGGTACCGAAACGGTCAACAGGCACGCGTCAACGATCCCATGTTCAGACCAGCGATCGACGAGCAGTCCTGAACGGGCAGACCTGGACACGCTACGCACACCGGATTGACTCGCCCTGCCCTGCTCGACGAAGGTGCGATCACTGTGCCCGACCCATGTCGTGAATTTCGGTTCTGGCGAAAATGCCTAGATCGCGGTGCTGGGCGCCCGTTGAGTGCTGCCGCAAACGAGACGAGCGGGGCCGGCTCAGTTCTCATAGATCTCGCCGTGTCCGACCGGCATCGGTGTGCCGTCGGCATCAAGCGCGCTCGGCGTGGTCATGACGCCCGTGGCGCCGTCGGCAGGCTCGAACCAGAAGGCGGTCACCATCGGGTCAGCGCTCCATGTCGCGGTACGCGCCCGTACGGTCCGGCCGTCGAACCTCGCGGTGATCGTCGCCGGCCTCCCGACGTAGTAGCCGAAAGCGGGCTGCATCATGCCGTCGTACTCCATCGGGGCCTGCAAGGTGTGGAAGCCGGCGGCGCGGTCGGCGCCCTTCGTGTCGCCGAGCTGCACGCCGCTGTCGGTGATCGTTCCGTCGGCGGCGCGTTCACCGATACCGATGGCGAACGTGGTGCCAGGACTGCCGGTCCAGGCGTAGGGAATGAAGTACAGCACCCAGCGCCTGCCGGCCGTGGCGGGCACACCGGTGTCGATGATGTCGCCGATGCGGCCGTTCACGGCAGCCGGCAGCGTGGACGGTGACGACGGCGGTCGTGGCGCCGTCGACAGCGGTGTGCTGGCCGGCGGCGGGCTGGTCGGCTGTCCCCCGCCGGTCTGCAGCTGTGCGGCTCCGAATGCCGCTGCGGCGAGGACCGCCGCAGCGGGCACCGAGGCGAGGATGCGCCGCCGTCGACGCATCCTCGTACCGGCCGTCATCACCGCGCCCAAGTCGAACGAACGCGGGACGAAGCGTCTCTGATTACCTGTGTTTGCCTGTGTGTTTCGGGCGTTTCGGGTGTGGGCGTGGCCGTGTCGTGCCGGGTCCGTAGTCGCCGGTGAGGGTGATGACGGGGGTGGCGTGGACGTGGTGGAAGCCAGTCCGATGGTGTCTGGGTTTCAGGTGATCGTGTGCAGGTCCTGACGCCGCCACCGTCTGGTGGTGGTTCTTGGGTGCCTGCCCCGCCGGACGCTGGCCACCCGAAGGTGGGGCGGGGGCCGTGCGCCGGTCGGGCACACGGTGGGAAAGCTTGCCGACCGTGGGTCGTTTCGGGGTAGGACGCAGTTTGCGCCCCGGTGTGGTGATGGTTGTGGCGGGGCGTCGTACGGTCGCGACGTTGCCTTCGACCACGGTGGTGATCCGGTGCCGGCCGGTGGTGCGGTCGGTGCGGACGTGGTGCTGGGCGAGTAGGCCGCGGGCGGTGATGCGCATGGCCGCGGCGTGGTCGCGGTCGGTCGACAGGTTGCAGCGGCCGCAGATCGCCCACTTCCAACCTCGCTCACCGGCCCGGTCGGGTGCGGGGGTGTGGGTCAGTTCGGTGTGTCCTTGTCCGCAGCGGGGGCAGTAGCGGCTGGTGCCGCGGGCGGGCACGGTCACGACCGCGATCCCGGCTTTGGCGGCCAGGTGCACGATCGCGTCGACGACCTGCCCGCGGACCTGTCCGGACAGGCGGGCGTTGCCTTTGCGCCGGCCGCGGGCCGCCAGCGTGGCCAGATCCTCGACGTAGATGACGCCGGCGTGCAGCGCGACCGCTTGGTCCACGGCCCAGCGGCCGGCGGACCAGGCGAGGGTTTTGTTGAGGTGGCGGATGCGGGCGCAGACCTGTCCGTGCTCGGCGGTGGCGCGTGCGGCCAGCACTGTCAGATGCCTGGCGCGCGGGTCGTCGTCGGGCAGTCCGGTGGTCAGGGTGGTGTGGTGGTCGCGTTTGGCGGCGAGGTGTTCGCGGTGCTGGCGCAGGCGGTGGAGTTGGGCGGAGACGGCGGTGGCGTCGTAGCGAAGCATCCGTCCATCGGTGACGACCCGGCCGGTGTCGGTGAGCCGCCCTGCGGTGCCGGTCAGCAGTGTGTTGACGCCCCAGTCCAGGCCGAGGGCGACCCGGTGCCCGCGTACTGGCGCGGTGGTGGCCGGAGCACGGTGGGGCAGGTCGACGCGTACTCGGTGCCCGACGACGCGCAGCGTCGGGGCGCACAGCCTGGCGTGCTCGGCAACGTGCGCAGGCAGGGTTATGGGCAGGGCGTGCCAGGCCCAGTCCGCCGCTGACGCCGGACGGGCCGTCAGTGGCAGCTGCACCCGCAGCAGCGCCCGGCCCGGCCCGTCGCGGCCGATGGCGGCCAACTGTTTGTCGGCGGCGGCCAGCAGGACCTGCGCCGCGACCGCCGGGGCGGCCTCCAGCTCGGTCAGGTCACCGGGAAGTCGGCCTTGGGCGTGCTGGTAGGCGCGGACCTGCCGGGTGCGGTTGGCGACCACCGCGCCGGTCACCCCGGCCGGTAGGAGCTCACGCAGCGCCTGCCAGTCGGCGTCGTCGCGTCTGCCGTCGGCGGGCAATGTGGCGACGATCGCGTGCAGGACCTCGCGCCGGTACACGCCCAGGCGCAGGGCGCGGGCGGCTTGCTCCTGGGCGCACCGGCGCACCCGGTCGCTGGCATACACCCCATCGGGCACAGGCGCTGCCCAGCCCAGCCGCCGCAACGCCATCCAGCCCTTGACCGGCAGCGCCCGCCCGTCCGGACCGACACCAGCAGCCAGAATCGCCAAATCCGTTCCGGTCCAGTGCCCGGCCACGATCTGCCCGGCCATCTGCCCGACCAGGTGGGCCAGCCAGCCGACCCGCGCGGCCAGGATCCGCTCACCGACCCGCCGGCCGTCGGCTTCGACCGTCGCCGACATCGCCGCGCAGGTCGCTGTCGCGGTGAGCTGCCCGACCGCCATCACCACACCCCCACCCCGGCCAATCCCGACGGTGACGAGCCTAGGACACACCCCCGACACCACCGCCACCCGAACCAGCCCCTGGCATCCCCACAGCAAGACCGCCACCACAACCAACCAGAACGCAGTCACGCTTAGCAAACGAGAACAACAGTTGACACCCTGTGCCGCGTCCTCGGCCTGGTCCCGATCGCCGGTGAGCAGGTACGCCGCCTGTTGCAGGCGGGCCTGATTCGCTCGGGCGAACTCGACGAACTCGTCGTCACCGCGCGCCATACTCCACCCTTACCTCGTGACGTCCGGCCGATGTGATCGGCACATGTCAGTGGCCGACGACCTCGACGTGACCGCTGACCATCGGCTTGCCCTGGTCGTCGTAGGCGCTCAGACCCGACACGACACCGTGTCCGCTCGCCTTCGGGTCGAACCAGTACACGGTGACGTCCAGGTTGTCGCTCCACCTCGCGGTGTGCGCGGTAATGGTCTTGCCGTCGAACTCCGCGGTGATCCTGGCCGGAGTGCCGACGTAGTAACCGAACGCCGGCTGCACCAGGTCCCCCTCCAGCATCAGCGGGCCCTGCAGCAGGTGGAAGCCGGCAGCCTTGTCCGAACCCTGGTACTCGTTGATGACGATGTATTCCTCGATGCGGCCGTCGTTGTGCCGCTCACCCAGGGCAAAACCGAACGTCGTACCGGGGGCGGTCGCCAGGTGGACCGGCACGCCGTAGATCACCCATTCACTGATCGGGCTGCAATCCATCCCCGTGCTGATCACCGCACCCAGGCGTTGCGGCGTCGCGGGCCGGACCGTCGCCGGCTTGGTGGTGGGCGTCGTGGGTCGGGCAGCTGTAGCCGACGGGCTGGTCGCCGCGGGCGTGGGTGTCGTCGGCGCGGCAGACGCCACGGGAGAGATCACGCCGGCCGGCTGGGGGTCCTCCGTCTTCAGCAGGGCCACACCGACCAACGTCACGACAACAGCGGCGGCCGCAGTGGCCGCCGGCACGACGACCTTACGAGACACAGACATCGGACTCCTCGTTACTACGCGATGTGTTGCTTTCAGGGATCAAGACGGTCGCCACGGCGAGAAAATTCACCGCGACGTTGAGAGGAAGATCTCCGAGACTTTTCGGGCCCCCGGCTCGTAGCGCGGGAGCCACGGCAGTCGCACCACGCCGCGTGTATCAGCGGGCACCTCGCTCGATAAACAACCTGCTTCACAATCGCTTCACCGCGTGCTCGTAGGTTCGGCCCATGAAGACCGAACCAACGACGCCCGAAGCCCGCAACGAACTGGCCGGCCGCGCTCGCCGCAGGCTGACCGGCTGGGCCCAGGGCGCCGGCGCGATCACCCTGCTCAAGGCGGTGCACGACCGCGGCTGGACCACCTACCTGACGCAGCCGCGGACGGAGGCCGAGTTGACCGGCTTCGCCGGCGTCGGCCCAGCACGCGTCGCCCATGTTCTGGCCGCCCTCGAGGCCTTCGGCCTGGTGATCCGCGAGGACACCGTGATCCGCCTGGAGCCGGCCGTCGCTGAGCTGGTACTCGACGACGGCCTGTACGCCCTGTCGGACGTCGTCGCGCACGCCGCCGCGCTCGATGTGGTCCTGAGCCACGCCGTCGATCCCGCCGGGCCGCCGCCGCCGACCGGCGCGGAGGCGCTGGCCGTCGCCGAGGGGTCGGTGTGGCGTCCCGGGCCGGGTGGCCGCGAGCTCTACCGCAAGCTGCTCGAGGCGGTTCCGGAGTTCGCCTCGGCCGTACGCGAAGGCCGGCTGCTCGACGTCGGCTGCGGCGTCGCCGGGGCCACGCTGACCGCGGCGACGATGCTTCCCGGGATGCGCGCGACCGGCCTCGAACTCGTGCCCGAGGTGGCCGCGGTGGCTCAGCGGCGGGCGGCCGCACTCGGCATCGACGACCGGTTCCAGGTCCTTGCGCTGGACGTGCGCGATTTCGATGAGGCGGAGGCGTTCGACGCGGCCTTCTGGGCGCAGCCGTTCTTTCCGGTGGACACGCGCGCGGCCGCGTTGCGGTCGATCCGGCGGGCGCTGAGGCCGGGCGGCGTGTTGATCGTGCAAGAGATGGAACGCGAGCCGAGCGACGATGCCGACCGGCCGGGTTTCGTGTTGCGGCGGCTGGTCTTCGACGGCTGGGGCGTCCCGTTCGCGCGTACCGCCGAGGAGTTGGCTGCCGAAGCCGAGAAGGCAGGCTTCGAGACCGTACGCCTCGTGGCCAGTCCGCTCGGACGCATCGTCGTGCTGCGCAGGCCGGGCCAGACCGGCTGACGGGTCACCTGGTCGGTACGGAGCTGGCCGAGGCGTTCGATGCCTGCCTCGGCCAGCTGGTCGGCAGCTCTCCCGCGGACCGCCGCAAAGAGCTCCTCACGCACGGTCATCCGCGGGTCGCGTGGTCCGCGGAATCCTGGCTTTCACCACGACGTAGATCTTTGTTGCCGGTGTATATCAGACGAACTTCGTAGATCTTGGCGTCTTTTTCGCGGAGCAACCATGTTGCCTGAGGTGGGCAGTGCGTGGGGTCATGGGACGGGTTGACGAAGGCGTTCTCCCAGATCGTCGTTCCGTGTCCGGCCACCAGGCCGGTGAGCCGCGCGGTGACGCCGTCGTCGTAGTTGACCTGGATCGTGGCGAACAGTGCCGGCAGGCCGATGGTGATCCGGCCGCTGGGCCAGTACATCCTCACATCGTCCGCCCAGCGCCCGGCCACCTTGCTGACCGGGATGCAGTCCGGGACCGCGGTCAGGATCGTGCTCGCCTCCGCGCGCCGCTCGGCGGTGAGTGCGTCGATGGCGTCATGTCGTTCGTCTCGGATGTCGGGCAGGATGCCGGCGAGCTGCCGCCGTGCTTCGCTGAGCCGGCTGGCGACCGTGCCGACCGGGATGCCGCACAAGGTCGCGATCTGCTCGTAGGTGTTGTTGTCGGTGAAGTAACGGAGCATCGTCACTGCCTGGGTTGCCGGCGTCAGCCGTTGCAGACCTTGCCAGATCCAGTCACGCTGCGCGGCGCGCTCGATCGATGCCACCGGGTCGTCGGTCTCGGGCGCCGGCTCGTTCTCGCCGGCGACGCCGACCGGCACCGGGCGACGGGAGCGCAACACATTGATGCAGATGTTGCGCACGATGGTGTGCAGCCACGACCGTACAGCCGCCGGGTCTCGCAGCTCGCCGATCCGGGCCATTGCCATGATGGCCGCGTCTTGACAGGCGTCCTCGGCGTCGGGTCCGTGCCCGAGTATCCGGTGTGCGACGGCCAGCATGCCCGCGTAGTGGATCCGCAGCACCAGGGTGAAGCTCTCCGTGTGACCCTGCTGGGCCTCCCGGACCAACTGGGCCGTCTCGTCGGCGGTCAAAGAATTCGGGAAGAGCAACATCACTTTCCAACGCTATCGGCCAGGTGAACGGTTTGCGCCGCCGGACGAAGGTGTCGGCCGACGGCGCATCTGCGCACGGGTCTCCGTGGCAGGTCGTGGATCGGGTGCTTCTCGGACGCCTGGGAAGGCGTGGGTCGAGCCAGCTGCTCCCGTTGTTGGTCGTAAGCACGCGCCCGGGTGAGCACGTAGCTGACGGCGGCGGCAGCCTTCGCGACGTGCGGCGGGGCCGTCGTGGGGCGTTTCTCGACCATGTGCGCCGCGCTGCGGAATCCGCGACCGGGTGCAGGCCCTGACCGGTCGGACCGCAGTCGTGGTGCCCGGTAAAGGACGATCTTCGTGTGGCGCCTGGCGGCAACCAGAACCAGTCCGACCACGATGGGCTGCCGAGGATTGCGCTTCGGAACGCACAACGTCGGCGACGCGGGATTCCCGCGTCGCCGACGTCAGTTTATCAGGACTGGATGAAGGCGAGCAGATCCGGGTTGAGCACGTCAGCGTGCGTGGTGAGCATGCCGTGCGGGTAGCCCGGGTAGGTCTTCAGAGTCCCGTTCTTGAGGTGTTCGACCGCGCGCGGCACTGCGCTGGCGAACGGAACGATCTGGTCGTCTTCGCCGTGCATCACCAGGACCGGCACCGTGATCTTCTCCAGGTCCCCGGTGTAGTCCTGCAGCCAGGTGTACACGGTCTCGTAGTGGGCCTGGATGCCGCCGGCCATGCCCTGACGCCACCAGTTCGCGATCACCGCCTCGGACGGGGTCGCTCCCGGCCGGTTGAAGCCGTAGAACGGGCCGGTCGGGACGTCCCGGAAGAACTCCGAGCGGTTGCCCACGATCCCGGCCTGGACCGCGTCGAACCACTCGCGCGGCTGACCGGCGGGGTTGTCGGCGCTCTTCAGCATGTTCGGCGTGGGCGAGGCGACGAGCACGGCCTTGGCCACACGGTCCTGGTGGCGCGCGACGTAACTGGCCACTTCGGCGCCGCCGGTGGAGTGCCCGATGTGCACGGCGTCGCGCAGGTCGAGGTGTGCGGTCAGCGCGGCCAGGTCCGCGACCCAGTGCTCCATGTCGTTGCCGGTGCCGGGCTGGCCCGACCGCCCGTGCCCACGGCGGTCGTGGGCGATCACACGGTATCCCTGGTGCAGGAAGTAGATCATCTGAGCGTCCCAGTCGTCGGCCGACAACGGCCATCCGTGGCTGAAGACGATCGGCTGGCCGGAGCCCCAATCCTTGTAGAAGATCTCCACACCGTCCGGGGTGGTGATGGTTGGCATCCTTGTGGTTCCTTTCCCTTTAGGGACATTCGTCCCGCGACCTGACTTCAGGTCGAGATGTATTCAAGGGTGATCAACAAGAATTTTTGTGGATCGACGGCTGTCCCGCAGGAACCAGCGAGGAACAAGCCGTCAACAACGATATTAATCACGCTTTCGCCTGGAAGTTGCCGATCAGCTCATCAACGCGGCGAGTGATCACATATGCCCCATGTTCGGTGGAAATAACCCTGGCCTTCTCCGCCGCCGCCCGGACGACCCTCACCGGCTCACCCCGGGCGTGCAGCATCTTCGCCCGGATCAACAGTCGCAGGCTCTCAGCGAATCGCTCTCCGTTGACCTCGGCGAAGCGATCGGCCCCGTCGAGAGCGATGGCTGCCCGGTCGGGCATCCCGGCGGCCAGGAACATCTCGGCGACCAGGCTGTAGTACTGGGTTGCGCCGTACAACGGCGGTTCCATCATCATGGTGGCCACAACCTGCTCGGCCTCGGCGGCGGCGCCGGCCGGGTCGTCGCCGGTCAGCGCCCGCGCCCAGCAATGGCTCACCCGCAGGTAGGCGTCGACGTTGACGAAGAAGTGGTGGGGATCCGCGGCCCGCCACCGCTGCGTGATCCGCAGGCACCACCACGGGTCTCCCGCCCATTGCGCGGCGTCGGCAGCCCAGTGAGCCCACACCGCGATCGGGTACGGGTCGTCGCCCGCGGCGTCCTCCACCGTGTCGAGCACCGCGCGAGCGGCCTCGACATCGCCGGCCACCGACAGCATCACCCCTCGAAACATGGGCGCGAACATCCGCAGGTCACGTCGCAAGGGGTTGTCCCGGCGCCATCGGGCGTCGTCGCGGGCGGTCCAGTCGTCCTCGCCCATGCAGCGCAGCGCCGCGGCCGCATCGCCCAGTTCGAACTGCATCAGACCGCTGATCTGCCGGGCATATGCCCGAGGGATCGGATCAGTGGAGACCTGACCTTCGTCGATCAGCCGCCGGATCAGCAGCTCGGCTTCCGGCTGGTGCTGGGTGAAGGCGGCGACGATGCGCATGAACAGGAAGTCGGCGGCCTCGGCCTCCTGTCCGAGACCGCGTGCCAGTTGCTCCGCCCGCTTCAGCAGCCCCGTGTATGACTCGCCGAACCCCGCCAGCCGCCAGAAGACCGTTGACAGCAGCGACACGGCCGACAGCTCAAGCTGCGCCAGCCCGAAGGTGCGTGCCACCTGCACGGCCGAGCGCAACTGCCGCTCGGAGGCCTCGAGTGCGGACTTGGCCTCCGCGCGACGCGCGGCGTGCAGCAGCGCGCTCGCGGTTCGCGCCGGGTCCGCGAGCGGGCCCGCGGCCCACAGGTGATGGGCGAGGCGTTCGACGATCGAATCCGGGTCGGCCTCAGCGGTCTCCAGCACGTCCGCGATGCGAAGGTGCAGGCCGGCCGCCAGTCGCGGCGACAGGAACTCGGTAACCGATTCGCGAACCAGGTCGTGCGGAAAACGCAGCGAGAACGGGTCTCCGGGGGCTGGTTCGAGCATGCCGAGCGCCATCACGGGCTCGATCCGGTCGAGGCATGTCTGGACATCGACGGCAGCCGCATGCGCAAGTAGGCACACGCCGACTTCCCGGCCCACCAGGGCGGCAATCTCGAGCAGCTCTTTCGCCTCGTCGCCGAGGCCGGCCGTCCGGCTGCGGACGACGTCACGGACGGTGGCAGGAACCGCAGACCCGAGGACCGACGCAGCGGTGATGGCACCCTGGTCGGTGAGTAGGCGAGACAGTTCCTGGACGAAGAACGGGTTGCCGGCGGTCCGCGCGTGGATGCTGTGCGCGGCGGCGGGGCCGGGCTCCTTGCCGGTCTCCTGGCGGACGAGTTCGGCCACCTCGGCCTCGTTCAGCGAACCGAGAAGGACCCGGTGGTGACCGGGTGCGCGGCTCACCGAGGCAAGGGTCCGCGACAGATCGGCGCCCGGCGCCGGGGCGCGATCGCGCAGGGCGCCGACGAGCACCGCACCGTGGGGCAGCCGCGTCGACAGATGACCGAACAATTGCAGGGAGCCCATATCGGCCCATTGGAGATCATCGAAGGTGAGGACCACCGGCCGGTTCGCGGCCACTTCCGCAACGAGGGCGGCGACCTGGTCGAACAGGCGGAAGCGAGCGGCGTTGTCGAACGGCGCGGGCAACGCCCCGAGATCATCGGCCGGCCGCACGAACCGGCCGAGCTCACCGACGAGCCAGGTGGCCTGCGACTCCCGGGGCAGGCCGTTGATGAGTCCACCGACTATCGTCACCCAGGGCCACATCGACGGTGTTCCCTCGTCCTCGAGGCATGTGCCCCAGAGGACCGATGCGCCCGCGGCATCCGCGTCGGCGGCCATCTCCTTGAGCAGGCGGGTCTTGCCGATGCCGGGTTCCCCCTCGACGATCACGACTGCCGTCTTCCCGTCGAGCGCCGCCCGTACGGCGTCGCGCAGCACCCCGAGTTCGCTCACACGGCCGATCAGGCCGGATGCGGGTGCCGCGGCGTAAGTGTCGATGCCGGCCATCGGCTCGAGACTGTCCGCCAGCACCTGTCGCTGCGCGGCCCATAACGCCGGACCGGGGTCGATGCCCAGTTCCTCGGCGAGACGGATGCGGACCGACCGGAACACCTCCAGCGCCTCGCCTCGAAGCCCGGCAGCACCGAGGCTGACGATGAGCATCGTGTGCAGCCCTTCGTTCAGCGGCGCCATCGATACCGCGAGTTGCAGTGCCGGCAGCACCCGCTCCGGCTGCTCCAGCCGCACCGCCAGTTCCGCGGTGGCGACGCAGGCCTCGAAGAACTCGTTGTTCAACGGCAGGAAGACCGGCGCCGCCTTGAAACCGAAACTCAAACCGTGACCGGCGGGGCCGTGCCAGAGCGCGAGAGCCTCGACGAACCGGTCGAGCGCCCGGGAATCCTGGTTTTCGGCCAGGGCGGTTCCGGCCGCTTGGACGAGCTCACGGAAGGCGACCAGGTCAAGTCCGCTGTTCACGCCCACGAACAGGTAGCCGTCGCCGCGTCGCCGCAGGTAGGAACCGCTGTCGCGGGGAGACAGGTCGGGTTCGAGCAGCCTGCGCAGCGCGCCCACGTACTTGTGGATCACGTTGAGTGCGCTGGCCGGCGGACTGTGGTCCCAGAGCAGGTCGATCAGCTGGGCCTTGCTGATCGGCTGCCCCACCCGGGCCAGCAGCAGAGCGAGCATCGACGCCTGCTGGCGTGGACCCGGGTCGACTTCGGCGTCGCCACGCCATAGCCGCAATGGACCCAGGACCTGCAGGCGCAGCGAACCCTCCGCGTCCGGCCCGGCCGGCGGCTTTTCGAGCGCCACGGTCATACCGGGTCAGCCCCCGCGTCGGACGAAGACTTCGTCAAGACGGACCTTCTATCTTTCTTGATCGTGGCGATCAGTCGATGGGACCTCGCGGCCGGCATCATGGCCAAGGAGCGCGTCATCCTGTCCGCAGGAAAGACGGCATCGTATGGGTGGGGCTTGGCCTGTTCGACCGGCTGGCAGAAAGCTTTGCGGGCGTCAACGAGATCGGCGTGATCGCGTGGTGGCCGACGACGTCGCAGAACGTCAGGGCGGCAACCGCTGCTGCCGGGAAAGTCAGACCTCGACCGCCCGGGAAGGCCGTGGACCCCGAGCCGATACCGCCCGTGGAAAACTTCCTGCCAGCCACCGCCATGGAAAAGCTCTTGCCGGCTACGTCAGTTTCCCGAGGTCCACCGCCAGATCGCACGCGGATAGAGCACGTCCAGCCCGGCGCGTCGCATGTTGTTGAACGAGCTGTTCGGCCGGTCGGGCCCGGGGCTGGCGGTCTCCGTGATGACCCACCGGCATCCGGCCTTGCGTGCCGCCTCGGCGCGCGCCGCGATCAACGCCGACTGGGCGCGGCGGTTGCGGTACGCCGGCAGGGTGCTGCCCGAGTGCAGGGCCCCGACATCGCCGTGGACCAGCAGAACCCCGCCGGCCACCATGGTGTCACCGTCCCATGCCGCGAACGCCTGGGAGTTCGGTGCGGTGACCGCCGACGCGATCATCCCCGACAGGGGTGTGCCCGGCGTGCTGAATCCGGTCGCGACCACCTCGCCGAACTCCGCGGCGTCAGCGGCGGTGACCTGGTCGATCCGGAGGTCGGTCACGGCGCTTTTCACACCGGCCGCCTCGCCGCCAAGCTTCATCTTGGTCCCCGTCTCGACCAGGCCCCGTGCCGCGGCCAGCTCCGCGAAATCAGGCGGGAGCAGGTCGGGGGCGAAGTTCACGGTGAACGTCTGAGCATTCTGCCCCCGGTAGTAGGCCATGATCTCGTCGAGCAGGTCGGCGGTGGCCGGTTCGGTGAAGCCGACTGCCTGGCTCCAGTAGTCGATCGGGTCGTTACGCATGTGGAAGACGACGCCGCTACGCAGGCGATCGACCGTCGCGTCGAGCGCCGCCGGCGCATTCTTCCCGTACAGGTACATCCACTCGGCCTCGGCCGTTTCACTGTCGAACTTCATGCCCTACTGATGCGGTCGAGGATACGAACCTTCGGTAAACCTTCAGTGCCGTACATCACAGCCGGGATCAGCCCAGCCGATCCGATGGGCGGATAATATCGGAAACTTTTGGTTGCCTGCGGGAACCATGTCCCGGGCGGGCCGGGATCAAGTTTCCGACTCGGTACCGCGGGCGCGGCCGCCCACCTGTACCCGGATCAGGGCAACGTCGCCGACGTCGGACTAACGGACTGCGGCGTCCCCCGATCATCGGATCATCGCCGGTCACGGGTCTGGATAAAATCGATCGGTGTCGGCCGATCACTCCGCTGGCCGGCCGGACCGGCGGCAATCGAGTCCAGATCCCTTCTCGTGCCGGATTCGCGTGGCCAGGTGTGGCACAGACGGCGCAGGACGACCGCAGATCGGACTGGGAGGTGGCGTGCGGGTCAGCGACGTGATGACAGCGTTCCCGGCGTACATACGGCTCGGCGCCACCATTCGCCGGGCGGCTGAGGTGGTCAGCGTGTCGGAGGTCGGCCAGCTGATGGTGCTGGACCACGAAGGCCGGTTCGTCGGCTCACTGTCTGAAGAGGACCTGGTGCGGGCGATGCTGCCCGGCTTCGACGACGTCACCGCCGGCGGCGGCACCCTCGCCGACGCGTTCCGGATCTTCCTGGAGCGGGGTCGCACGCTGGCCGACCGTCCCGTCGATCCCCTCGTCGTCCGCGACGCGGCGACCGTCGCCTCGACCGACGAACTCGCCCGAGCGGCGATCGTCATGATCGACCGCGGGATCCGTCGGCTGCCCGTCGTCGACGACGGCAAGCTCGTGGGCACGCTGTCCCGCGCCGACCTGTGCCGAGCGGTGATCTACCATTCCTGAGCTCCGGCTGGTCCTGACCGATCGGCACACCCAGGCGACCAGCGAGCAGGTGTGCGCGCTGCCGGTCACCCTCGGCCGGTACAGTGGCCTGGCCGCGGTGGCCCTCGACGACGTCAGCGTCTCCCGGCGGCACGCCCGGCTGGAGATGGTCGGCGACTATCTCGTGCTCACCGATCTGGGCAGCACGAACGGCACCTACGTCAACGACCAGCGGTTGACCCGCCGCCAGGCGCTCGTTCCCGGGGATCGGATACGGATCGGCCGGTTCGACCTGACGTGGATGTTCCTCGACCCCAACGCGACGATGCTGGTCGACGAGTCCCACCTGACCGTCCACCGGCCCGACACCCCGCCTGACGTCGCCGCGCGACGTGTCGTGGCGGCCGCAGAGGCGCATAACCGGCAGGTCGGCCACGAACTCGACGGATTCCTGTCGCTCGCGCACGGGTTCCTGCCCGCGCAGCCGCCGCTGCTGGCCTTCCCGGACTCGCACCGCGCCTGGGACGAGATGACCGACCGGCTACCCGAGCTGTTCCGGCGGCTCACCCTGCGCCGGGCGTTCGACGCGATGCCAGTCCTCGACGCCAGAGCCGAGGCGCTGCCCGACCGGTACCTGCTGCGCGCCTCGACCCTGCTCGGCGTGTTCGCCCACGCCTACCAGTACATGGCGATCGACCCGCCGGCCGCGCTGCCCGACTCGCTGCTGCGACCGTGGACCACCGTCTCGCGCCGGCTGGGCAAGCAGACCCCGGCCGTGTCGTACATCGACCTGTTCTTCTACAACTGGCGCCTGCGCGACCCGGCCGGCCCCCGGGCGCTGGACAACATGGACCTGCTCGTGCCGACCTGGAACAACGCCGCCGAGCGGGTGTTTTACCTGGTCACCACCGAGTTCGCGATGGGGCTGACGCCGGTGCTCGGCGCCATGCTCGACGCCCAGGAGGCCGTGGTCGCCGACGACCCGGCCGCCCTGGAAGGCGCCCTGCTGGTGATCCTCGACCAGCTGCAGCACGTCACCCAGGCCATCTATCCCCAGATCGATCCCAACCCCCGCGGTCGGCATCCACTCGACCAGGTGCTGTGGGCCAAGACGGTCGGCACCGCCGGAGTGCCGATCTTCGACGGCGCGCCCAGCCCGAGCGGCACCGCCCAACCTCAGATCCACGCGCTGGACGCGTTCCTCGAACGCAGGGACTTCGGCTCACTGGTCGGGCAGCAGAGCACCTACCTCGCCGGCTACTTCCCCCGGCACTGGCAGGAACTGGTCGCGGCGCTGCGCGAGGTGTCGGTGCGCCGGTATGTCGAGGACACCCGCAGCAGCGCCCTGCGTGGCGTCTACAACGCCATGCTCGACGCCTACGTCGGTGACCGCGGCTGGATGGGCCTGCACCGCATCAAGGCGTACGGCTTCCTGGAAGTGGCGTTCAAGGTCGGCCGGCAGGTCACCACCGGCGCCCGGTTCACCGGCCTGTTCAAGGACCGGACCTGGGACAAGGTCGACGGGGAACTGGCCGTCGTCCGCGAGGAACGCCGCCCCCCGGTCGGCGCGCCCGTGGTGTTCGGGACCGCGCGCCGGGGCCGGGTCGTCACCGGCGAGTCCGGCGCCTGGACCTGCTACCTGGACGTCGACGTCACCGGCCAGGGCGTGCACCACCTGCCCGGTGACCGGGTCGGCGTGCTCGCCGAGCACGAGGACGACCTGGTGCGCCGCACGGTCGCCGCGCTGCAGGCCACCGGCGACGAGCTGGTCCCGCTCACCCCGCGCTGGCGGGCGGCGGTGGCCTGCCGGGAGGGCTACGGCGAGGTCGACGTCCTGCCGCTGCGGACGCTGCTGCGCTTCGCCCAGCTCCGCCCGATCGGCCGGGAGGTGGCAAAACGCCTGGCCAGCCTCACCGCCGTCGGCGCGTGGCAGCGGGTCGTCGACGCCCGCATGGAGGACCAGTGGGAACTGTGGGACGTGCTGAACCTGCTGTACGCCGGCGGATATGACGTCACCCGGCTGTGGAAGGCCGACCCGGGCGACAGCGACGCCTTCTGCGCGGTCGTCGCGCCCGAGCCGTTCCGGCTGTACTCGATCGCGTCGGCTCCGCCGCCCGGCGCACCGGCGAGCACCCTGAAACTGGTCGTCGCCGGTCTCGACTACACCTCCGCCCGCACGCCGTGGTCGTACCCGCGCAAGCGGCAGGGCGCGGCATCGTATTTCCTGCGCCGGGCCGGCCTCGACGGCCGGCAACGGGTCTCCCTGCAGATCGTGGCCACGCCACGGTTCCGGCTGCCGGCCGACCCGGCCCGACCTGTCGTGATGTTCGCCGCCGGCTCCGGGATCGCCCCGTTCCTCGGGTTCGTCGCGGCCCGCACCGGGCCCGGCGAGAACCGGCTCTACCTGGGCATCCGGACACCGGACGAGTTCGTCGAACACCCCGAGCTGGATGCGGCGGCCGCCGCGGGCCGGCTGAACCTGTCCGTCGCGTTCTCCCGCGCCGACGCCGCGATCCGGTTCGACGGCGGGCGCCATGTCGTCGGCGCCGGGCAGCGGCGCCGGGTCGACGACGTGATCCGCGCCGAAGCCGACGCCCTCTGGGAGCTGCTGCGGCCCGTCGAGGACGGCGGCCGCGGCGCGTTCGTCTACGTCTGCGGCAGTTCCCGCTTCTCCGTCGCCGTGCTCCAGGCGCTTACCGGCGTCGTGCCCGGCGACGGCCGCGAGTTCCTGCGCCAGCTGGTGGCTGACGGGCGCCTCGCCCAGGACGTCTTCACCACCTATCTCGGCCATGCCCAGCAGACCCCCCGTATCGAGATCTCGGACCTGGCGCAGCACGACACCCCGGATGCGGGCTACTGGATGGCGATCGGCGGCGCCGTGATCGACGTCAGCGAGTTCATCCACCTGCACATCGGCGGCCCGCACATCGTCCGCAACTACGTCGGCATGGACGCGACCGCGGCATACCGCAAGGTGCTGCACCACGCGCACGCCGAGATCGACTCCCAGCTGTCGATGTACCAGATCGGCCACCTGCGCCGGCTGCAGTTCGGCGCCCGCTGGGGCGTGGTCCTCACCGAGCACGGCCTGCGCTCGCTGCCGCTGGAGGAACTGTTCCGGACCTGGGTTCGGTTCCTTTACATGCTCGTCGCCATGCGCAACGCGCTCACCGCCGACTACGGCTTCACCGCCTCGGTCACCACCATGGGCGAAGACCCACGCGACCTGACGCCCTTCAAGGCGCAGTACGTCATCGAGGGCCACCGCCGGTTCCTGGTCAGCTACCTCGACGGGCTGCTGCACGACGACCTGCGCACCCTGTGGCAGCACACCGTCGGCTTCTGCGACCCGCAGCAGGACATCCGCCAGTTCGACACCCAGCTCGCCGCGATGGCGGCCCGGCCGGACGTCACGCTGGTGCGCAACTCCGTGACCGCCGTCAAGGAACTGCTGCTGACCGGCGACGACCCGCGCCGGGTCACGGCGCTGTGCCGCACGTACGCACACGCCGACGTCCAACTGCTCAGCGACCTGAAAACCGCTGTGCTACGGGGCATCCGGGCCTTCGAGACCCACGAGGCCGACGTCGTCGCGCAGGCGGGAGGCACGCTGCTCGCCGCCGTCGGTGACGCGCTCGCCGCGGTGTCGGCCTACTACGAGCGACTGGCCGGGCAGACCCGCGGTCAGGGCGTCACCGCCGACGGTGCGGTCGAGGAGCCGATCCCGGTCGACCGGGGCCTGCCCGGTCACGGCGGGCCGCCGCTGCTTGCCGACTCACCGCCGACCGGGCGCTGACGGACCTGCGTCACGCCACCCGCAACACCCGGTCTGAGCTCGGGTGTTCCCGGTCGGTCGCGGACGCGGCAGGGTCGGCGGCGGGTACGGCGATGGGCAGTCGGCAGCGTACGACGGTGCCGTGGGGTGTGGCGGCGGTGATGACGGCCCGGCCGCCGAGTTCGAGGCAGCGTTCGCGGATGCTCGCCATGCCCATGCCCGGCCGGTAGTCCGGGGCCATACCCCGCCCGTCGTCGGTGACCTCGATGTACAGGTGCCCGTCCCGCCACACCGACACCGCACAGTTTTCGGCCGCGGCGTGCCGGACGACGTTGGTGAGCGCCTCGGAGACGATCCGGTAGGCGGCGACCTCCACTGCCGCCGGAACCGGGTCGGCGCCGATCGCGCAGTCGAGCCGGGTACGCGTGGCGCCGCTGACCCGGTCGACGAGTTCGCGCAGTGCGGCGGGCAGCCCGAGGTGGTCGAGGACGGTGGGGCGCAGGCCGTCGATGATCTGCCGGACGTCGCCGACGACCGCGCGGTGGATCTCGGCGAGGTCGGCAAGGATGCGCTCGGCGGCGGCCGGGTCGGTGCCGATGAGCGACCGGCCGAGTTCCAGACGCATGGAGGCGGAGGCGAGGGTCGGGCCGAGACCGTCGTGGATCTCTCTGCGCAGACGGCGGCGTTCCTCCTCCAGGACGGTGACGGTGCCTTCGAGCGCCCGCTGGAGCCGGGCCGCCAGCAGCAGGCTGTAGGCGGTGGCACCGGCCTGGCGAGCGAGGCCGGCGAGCAGGCGGCGGTCGGAGGGGCCGAAGGGTTCCCGGTCGGGTCCCGGGTCGAGGACGAGCCGGCCGATGGGTTCACCGTCGTGGACGAGGTCGAGGCTGGTGGCATTCGGTCCGGGTGCGCCGTGGCTGCTGGACGGCAGCGCCAGCCCGGGGACCTCGATGGCGGCGTGGGTCAGGCGCAGGGCGCCGACGAGGGTCGCGACGAGCTGGTGCAGCGCCGTCTCGGCGGAGTGCGCCGATTCCAGCCGCTGTCCGAGTTGGCGCAGCACCTCGTAGGGGTCTTCGCGCTGGCCGTAGACGAGGCGGCTGACCACGCGGCGCAGCCCGGACCGGGCGGCGGTGAAGGAGACGGCGACGACCACGACGAGCAGGACGGGTGCGGGTTCGAGTCGGGTGTGGAAGGCGTGGCTGAGCAGGGCGGCGGCACCGAGGTAGGCGCCGATGAGGGTGACGGTGACCAGCCCGTAGACCAGCGAGCGGCGCAGGATGAGCTGGATGTCCCAGAGCCGGTAGCGCAGCACGGCGGCGGCGAGCAGCAGCAGGGCGGGAAGCCAGACGACAGTGAGGTATTCCCACGGGATCAGCGGGTGCCCGAGGAGCTGTTCGGGGAGCTTGCCCAGCAGGAGGTAGCCCCCGGCGAGGACGACCAGGCCGTAGCTGACCAGGCGCATCCGCTGTCGGGCCAGCGGGTCGCGGGCGAGGACGTAGCTGGTGACGACGGCGGCGAGCACCAGGACGGGGAAGAAGCCGGCAGCGGGCACGGAGACGCCGATGAGGGTCCAGGTGTGGCGCAGCCCCTGCTCGGTGTGCAGGCTCGTGACGAGGACCGTGCCGTAGGCGAGGAAGGGCAGGGCGTAGCCGAGGGTGATCAGCCACGGTCTGCGGCGCAGCAGTGGCCAGGTCTGCGGGAACGAGATGGCGAAGTGGAGCAGGCACGCCCACAGGACGCAGTTGACGGCTTCGGCTGCGGTGGTGACCCAGAGCCGGCCGGTGGCGATCTCGATGGCCTGGGTGCCGTACATGTGGGAGGCGTATCCGATGAACTGCGTGACCGCGACCAGGTAGAGGGTGACGGCGGCGGGATCGCGGGGGCGCCGGGCGAGCACGAGCGCGGGCAGCAGGACAATGAAGACGATGTAGGGCAGGGTGTAGGCGTTGCGGGCGGCCAGGTTCGCGAGTGGATAGTCGGTGAGGATGACGGGCACGTCGATGCGGTGTCCGTCACGGTCGACGGTGTAGACGACGGTGTCGCCGATGCGGGGCGGCCGGTCGGCGAGCGATCCGGCGGCCAGGGGGCGGCCGCCGATGGCGACGACGGTGTCTCCGGCGCGCAGCGGTGTGCCGTCACCGGCGGCGACGGACAGGACGAGGCCGTCGGCATGCCAGGCCCGGGAGTCGGTGTTGGTGGAGGTGCCGTCGGAGGGATGTCCGGCCCGGGCCGCCCACAGCCAGCCGAGGGCCAGCAGCGCGAGCAGCACGGCGAGGACCATGCGGGTGAGCCAGGCGCGGCTGGCGCGGGCGGGGGGCGCGACCACGGCTGTCATCGGTCTCCATGGGAGGTGCTGTCCCGGGACGGCCGACCCATTGACGCCGGGACGGCAGTGAACGCATGGTGGTGCGGATCCCCCAGTGACGATCAGGAGGATAGCGTGCCTGAGCAAGATCCGGCCGTGACGACCCTGGGTGTGCTGGTCGCCGACGACCACCCGATCTTCCTCGCCGGGATGCGGCAGCTGCTGGAGGTCTACCCGGGGCTGACCTGCGTCGCGGCGGTGACGTCGGGGTCGGAGGCGGTGCGGCAGGTGGTGGCGCTGCGCCCGGACGTGGCCGTGCTGGACTTGGACATGCCCGACCTGTCGGGAGTGGACGTGGTCCGCGCGATCGGGGCGCAGGCGCCGCAGGTCGGGGTGCTGATGCTGACGATGCACGGCGACGACGAGTCGGTGTTCGCGGCGCTGCGCGCCGGGGCCCGCGGCTACCTGCTCAAGGGCGCGACACCGGACGAGGTGGTGGCGGCGATCCGGTCGGTGGCTTCCGGCGGGGCGGTGTTCGGGCCGAGCATCGCGGCGCGCCTGGTCGAGTACTTCGCGGCGCGCCCGCCGGCGGTGTCGGTCGCGGCGGCGCTGCCGGAGCTCACCGACCGGGAGCGGGAGATCCTGGCCCACCTGGCCGACGGGGAGGCGAACGCGACCATCGCCGCGCGGCTGTACCTGAGCCCGAAGACGGTGCGCAACCACGTGTCGAACATCTTCACCAAGCTGCACGTCGCCGACCGCCACGCCGCGGCCCGCCGGGCCCGCGAGGCCGGTCTCGGCCGCCCCTGACCGGTACGCGTGATGGCCGCCCCGGCATGCGCCGGGGCGGCCACCGTGCCCTGTCGGGTTACGGGTTGGCCTGCAGGCCGGTGGTCAGGCAGTCGACGCCGTCGGGCTCCCAGATGTCGTACACGACCCGCAGGAAGATCCCGCCGGTGCCGATGTGCCACCAGCCCAGGCTCGCCGCGAGGTCCTGCGGCAGGCCGGGATTGGTGCGGGTGATGGTGAAGCCGCGGATGCCGTCACCGTAGGTGGTCGCCGACGGCGGGGCCGGCGTGTTGTGCCCGCCGGTGCCGGGGGTCCGCCAGTACAGCAGGCCGCTGACCCGCTCGACGCTGCACCCGTTGGGCAGCGACAGGAACGCGTTGATGACCGTGTTGCCGCGGTGGCCGTCCAGGATCACCGGCCAGCGCGCGAACTTCGTGGTGCTGTAGACGGTCCGGCGGTGCACCGGCCCGAACGGTGTCCGGCACTGCGCGTCGGTGACTCCCGGCGGCTTGTTGTAGTTCTCGACCAGGTCGACGATGACCCGGGCGTCCCCGTCCTGCCACGGCACGAAGATCTCGATCACGGCTTCGCGTGCCGTCGGGTCGCTCGACGACGCCCGTGACACGACACGCGCCTCCCACTCCCCGGCGAAGCTGACGCTCAGCCCGCCAGCGATGTTCGACGTCAGCACCTGCCCGGTCGACAGGTCCTTGGCGACCAGGGTCTGGTCGTTGATCGTGCAGCCCCGGTAGAGGAACAGCCCGCCGTACTGGGTGTACTGCACCGTGCCGAGCCACTCCACCCGCCAGCCGATGTCCTCGAACGCGGTGACCCCCACGGCGTTGAACGCCCTGGCGATGTGCTCGCACATCGGGATCGTGAAACTGATCCCGCCCAGCGGCGTGCCCACAGCGTCGTAGCAGGTGGCCAGGGTCTCGACCCGGTGGTTGAGGAAGTCCGACGTCGCGCCCAGGCGCCCGCCGACCAGGGTGGCGTAGGCGAGCTGCGTCATCGCGGGCCGCCCGATGCCCGGGCTGCCGCTGCCCGGCACACCCCCGTCAGTGATCATGACGGCGGCCCGGTTCGGCACGCCGGCCATTTCGTGGGTGCACAGCCAGCACCCGGTGTTGATCGAGGCGACATGGTCCGGGTGGCCGAACACCCGCGGGTTCGCCATGTCGCGCACCGCGCCGCCCGAGGAGTTCTCGGCGATGCGCCAGTCGTTGGCGTCGTTCTCCACCAGGTTGCCCATCAGGTCGGCGTAGTGCTCGCCCAGGGCGCCCGCCTCGCCGGTGCCCAGGAATCCGGCGCTGCTCTCGGCGACGCCGTGGGTGAACTCGTGCGCCACGATGTCCAGTGACGTGATCTTGGTGCCGAGGTGCATCCGGATGTCCAGGCAGTCCAGGTACCCGTACAGGTCCGGGTCCGATGTCTGCCGCGGCAGGGTGGTCTCCTGCGGGGTGCGCCCGCACCAGACGGCGTTGCCGTCGTAGGACGACCCGACCCGCACCTTGACCTGCGTGCCCTGGTTGTCGAAGCTGTTGCGGCCCAGCGCGGTGTAGAACACGTCGGTGGTGTCGAGGAACGTCGACACCGCCATCGAGTCCGGGTGCATGGTGTTGACCGGCACCATCGGGGTGCCGGGTGTCGTCGCCGGAGTGCCCGCCGGCTTGCTGATGTCGGTGCGGTCGAGCTGCTGACCGTTGAGGATCGTGTAGGGCACGGCGTTGGCGTGCGAGTCCACGGCGAACACCTCGGTGCCGCTGCGGGCGTCGACGTAGGAGATCCGGCCGGGCAGCGCCACCCGGTACACGAGCCGCTCCTGGCCCTGTCCCAGGTTCGTCCCGGCGAACAGGTCCGCCGACAGGACCACCAGCGGGCTCGTCGGCTGGGTCGCCGACAGCCAGAGGGCGAACCGCGACAGGCAGTCCTGCTGCCAGTGGCAGACCGCGTCGCGGTACCGGTCGACGGCGACGGCGCGCGCGGCCGCCGCGGTCACGGTCGCCTGCGGGTACGCGGTGGGGAACGTGACGAACCTGGCGCTGATCGACTCGGCGCGTCCGTCCGGGGCAAGGGTGACCGTCAGGTAGGCGCCCTCCACCGGGAAACCGGCGTAGTACTCCTGGAAGCGGACGCTGACCCGTCCGCCGACGTCGGCGAACTGCTGCGGCGCCTGCAGGTGCTGCGTCGGGCGCAGCGTGCCGTACAGCTGCGCGAACAGCGGCTTGGCCATCAGGTCGCGGGCCCGGTCGACGGGCGTGGCGCCCTGCGTCGCGACGCCCAGGTGACCCAGGCCCACCCAAGAGGGGGTGCCGGTCGCGGGATCGACGACGACCCGTTGCAGCCACGCGACGGGATTGACGAGCTGGCAGCCCGCGACCGACTTCTCGGTCAGCGTCAGGCCGGGCCCGGT
Source organism: Catellatospora chokoriensis (assembly GCF_011297315.1). NCBI lineage: Bacteria > Bacillati > Actinomycetota > Actinomycetes > Micromonosporales > Micromonosporaceae > Catellatospora > Catellatospora chokoriensis. The sequence goes on along the minus strand of NZ_JAAOTI010000016.1, from coordinate 6,359 downwards.
GACGGCCATGGTCGCGGTGCTCTGGTCGACCAACTGCAGGCCCGCCGGGACCTCCTTGGCGGGCTCCACCCACGCCGCGTTGCCGAACAGCCAGCCCAGACGCGGCGCGTGCGCCCCGCCGGTCAGGAAGAACGGGTCGATGACGACCTGCGTCGGTGCCGGCAGCGCCACCACGTCGGCGTCTTCGTAGCCACGGGAGGCCTGGTAGGCACGCACCACCTCGACGGCCTTGGCGGCTTCCAGCTTGCTCGTGTCGACGTCGCCCAGCTTCTCCCCCGTCAGCTGGCCCGCCACGCCCCTGATGACGCCGTCGCGGCTGAGCACGACCGACATCGTGGCATTGGCGACCACCAGCTTGTCGAGGGCGACCCGGCTGAACGTCACCGTCGAGCACTCACCGGCGCTGACGACCCGGGTCACCTGGATGTCACCGAGATCGTCGAGGTTCCACAGCGACCGGTTCCGCTCGACGAACGCGGTGGCGTGCTCGGTGAGCGACGCCTTCGGGTCCAGACCGCTGGGGATCCGCAGCTCCAGGCGGGCCACGGTGCGCGCCTGCGGCCAGCTCTCCGCGCGCAGCTGGATCGTCGACCTCTCCGCGAGGCCGTCGAGGACTTTGACCTGGTCCTTGGACAGGTGGGGGTCCTTGCGGTAGTCGGTGGTGATGGTGGACTCCTCGGCCGCCTTCACCACGGACTGGGCGAGGTCGACGACGGTGACCGCCAGACTCGCCATGAGCGTCAGGACGGCTGTCGTCGCCACCGTCCGACGCGTTAGGAATAGTCGCCGATACATAGGGGAATTGCCTCCTCGAAGCCGAATCAGCCCGAGGATGGTCGACCCGGATCACCGGGCGCATGGGGCACGCGTCCTCAATGGAGTCCCGACTGTCCCGGCGTACCCGCGCCGCCCCATGGGACACATCGAGGCCCGTCATCGCCGTCCCCACCGGAGGTCCGCTCGCCGACCCCCAGGCGGCTTTGGCGCGCGCCCTCCCGGTGCGGCACGGTTCTATACCTGGGCGCGCTGCCACTGCTGGTTGGTGCCGGTGCCGCAGGTCCACTGGACGGCCTGAGCGCCGTCGGTGGTGGCAGCGTTGACCACGTCCAGGCATTTGCTGCTGTGGCGGGCGACGAGCTGGAGGTAGCCGCCACCGGCGTCCTGGATGCGCCACTGCTGGTTGGTGCCGGTCCCGCAGGTCCACTGCACGACGCGGACGCCGTCGCCGGTCGCGCTCGCGCCGCCGTACACGTCCAGGCACTTGCCGCTGTTGAGGCTGACGACGTTGTAGTAGCCGCCGCCGGCGTCACGGAACTGCCACCGCTGGTTGGCCTGCCCGTTGGCGGCCCACTGCACGACGTTCGCGCCGTCGGCCGTGGCGGCGTTGTAGACGTCCAGCAGCTTGCCGCTGTGCCGCGCGGTCAGCGTGTACGTGGGAGTCGCCGGCGGCGTCGGCGTGGTGGTCTGCGTCGCGAGCCGGTAGAGGCCGGCGCCGTGCGCGGGCAGGGAGCGGGTGAAGGTGCTGCTCGCCGTGCCGAGGTTCGCGCCGGACCACAGGTCGGTCACGGTCGCCGAACCCACCCCGAGCTCGGCGAGGTTCACCGACACGTTCGCCGCCGCGCCTTCGCGGTTGAACAGGGCCACGTACTTGTGGTTGCCGCCGGGCACGTCGGCGGCCCATACCTGCCGGGTGCCCGCGGTGACCTGGCGATTGTTGCTGCTGTTCTGATCGACCGCCAGCACCGCGGCGTTCGTCATCAGGGCCAGCTCGGCGGCGCGGTTCTCGACCAGGTTCCCGCCCCACATCAGCGGTGCCCGGTTGATCACCCACAGTGTCATGAGGGTGCGTTGCTCGTCGGCGGTGAGCCCGGAATAACGTGGCGAGCCGACCGGCCCGTACTTCGACAACCGCCCGATCGGGATCATGTCCGGGTCGGGCCAGGCGCCCGTCGCCCGGTACGGCGTCCAGACACGCAGCTGGTCGAACATTGCGTCGAGCGCCGACCAGTTGTCCCACAGGTCGTTGACGATCCGCCACATGTGCGCGTTGGCCTGCACATGCGAGCCGCCGGACACCGGCGTCGCCCCGGGTGACAGACTCAGCACCATCGGTCGGCCGCTGCGCTGGATCGCCAGCCGGTATCCGTCGATCTCCGCCTGCCGGTACGTCGGCGCCGCGATGTCGTCCACCTTCACGAAGTCGACGCCCCAACCGGCCAGCAGCTGGAACACCGAGTCCAGGTAGGCCTGCGCGCACGCGTTGGACATGTTCACGCCCCACATGAGGTTGAGCCAGGCCGCGGTCGTGCTGTTGTTGATCTGGTTGGCGCGGCAGTTGGTCCCGAGGACCGGCACGTTGTCGGCCACCGCCTGGCGCGGGATGCCGCGCATCAGATGCACGCCGAACTTCAACCCCTGCGCGTGTACGTAGTCGGCGAGCGGCTTGAAACCGTTGCCTCCCGTCGCCGACGGGAACCGTGTGGTGTCCGGCAGCAGCCGACCGTTGGCGTCCATCCGCAGCCGAGGTTGCAGGTTCGCGTCCTGGTTGGGGCTGTTGTTGTGCCGGCCCGGGAAGTACCACGCCCAGTCGATCACGATGTACTGCCATCCGTGCTGGCGCAGGTTGTCGCGCATGTAATCGGCGTTGGCGCGGACGTCAGCCTCGGTGACGCTCCAGTTGAACGAGTCGTAGCTGTTCCAGCCCATCGGCGGGGTGGATGCCACACCGTTGTCCCAGGCGGCGGCAGGCGCTTGCGGGCTGACCGCGAGTCCGACGGCGAGCAGCAGCGCCGCGGCGGTCAGCACTGCGCTGACCATCCTGCGCGCTGCCGCCGGGCGTACCAGGACACGGCTCATCGGACCCTCCCGAGGGACATCCATCCATAGGTCCGCATCAGTGTTAGCGGTCACATGCGCGCTGTCAAGTGACCCGATTCCGTCCGAGTTGCCGCAGTCAGAAGGTGGCGATCGGATTGACCGGGCTGCCGGACGTGCCGGCGAAGCGGACCGGCGCGACGGCGAGCTGGAAGTCCCACTGGCCGAGCTCGGCAGCCGTCGTCGCGCACGCCTCCAGGTCGCAGTTGTCGAGCATCCACAGACCCATCGCGACGAGGCTCACGGCGTGGACCGGCATCAACACGTCCGGGTACCCCGACGGCTGAACGTCCTGCGGGGTGTCCGCGCCGATCAGCGCGACGCCCCGTTCATGCAGCCACGGCAGGCAGGACGCGTGCCAGCCGGCCTGCGTGAAACCGCCGGCCGCACCGCGCTCGTGCCGGAAACGGCCGTAGCCGGTCCGCAGGAGCACCGCATCGCCGGGGCGCACCCGCACACCCTGGCGACGCTCGGCCTCCTCGAGATCGTCGGGAGACACACCCTGCCCCGGCTCCAACCACGGCATCTCGCGCACCCTCGCGATGTCCAGCAGGACACCACGCGTGACGATGCCGTTCGCCGCCGCCGTGACCGCCGCCCACGCCGATCCCGCCGCGGCGTCGACCGACGAGTGCGACCGCCCGTTGTACATCGTGCCGTCCCAGTAGATGTGGCACGGCGAGTCGAGGTGGGTGATGGTGTTGCCGTGGAACGTGATGCCGAGCCGCTCGGACGAGAAGCCCCAGCGCCGGTCGGCGTGGAATGCGGCCACCGGCATGTTCTCCGCGCCGGGCATGTCGGCGGCGCACGGGCACGTCGTCGTCGACCGCTCCATGTCCTCCGGAGCGGCGACCTCCCACGCGCAGGACACGCTCCTGCCGTGGCGCACGGCCCGCGCCGCCGCCAGCCGGACGTCGTCCGTGACGTGGTTCAGCGTGCCGAGTTCGTCGTCGTCGCCCCAGCGTCCCCAGTTCGACAGCGTGTCGAAGTATCCGAGCACGTCATCCTGTGTGGGCATCGGTCGACTTGCCGTCATCCGAGTCTCGACTCCTCCGGTCACGCGGTGCGAGGCACTGTGGCGTGGGGCAGCCCGCCCTCTCCTTCGCCATGCCAGGGCCCGCTCATGAGCTGGCATGACACTACATCGGCAGGGCGACAGTCGGCCGGTTGGCGGCACTCGCGTCTGAGCCGTTCACGGTGCCGGATCAGTGGTGGACGCGGACTGCCGAACGGGGTCCGCACGGCCGATCGTGCAGGCAGGATAGCGTGTGCAGTGCCCACATCCTGCGACGATCGGCAGTCCCGTATGAGCCAGCTCGAAGACATCGCGCAACAGGACGGCTGGCGCTGCTGGGTGTGCGACGAACCCGTCGACCCGGCCACGTCGGTGAACGACCCGCGCGGTCCCAGCGTCGACAGCAGGACGAACGCACGGTCGGCGAAGAAGAGCGCACCGGACTTCGCCGGCGGCGAACGGCTGGCCCACCGCAGCTGCAACACCAAGAAGGGCGCCGTCACCCCGGTCATTCCGTGGCCGGCGCACCTCGTCCTCATGGATCCCGCGCCGCTGATCGCGGTCGCGGAGCGCCTGGACCGCAAAGGCGGCCGCGAGGTCGTGGTCCGGTGCGCCGACCGCGCCGACGCCCGGCAGACGGCGGACTGGCTTGTCGACCGCTTCTCCCGGCTCGCCCCTGCGCTGCAGGTCGACGCGAGCATCGATCCCGGCGGTGGCCAGTTCGTGGTCGCTTTGACCGCCGCCCGACGCCGCTGAGCGCGGTCACCACAGCGGCGCTGACGAAGGCGCCGAACGTTGCGCTGAATGCCACCGGCTGACATTGCGCTCCACCGGCCCGTACCCACCGTGGCATGGTGTGCCGGTGAGCGAAGCGAACGAATGGGCAATCCCGCCCCAGTGGGAGGTGCTTCGGCCCGACGACCCCGCGCGGGCGGAGGTCGCTTTCGCCGGCCTGGGCGTCCTGGCGGTGCTGTGGCGCGACGCCGACGGTGTGATCTGGGAGGAACCCGATCTCGACGTGGCCCTGCCGGTCGCCGCCGACCTGGCCGGCTACCGGGAAGCGGTGGCCTCGGGTCGCCGGTACCGCTGCGCGTACGCGGCCGGCCTGCTGGACTGGACCGCCGCCGAACTCGCCGAGGCGACCGGCATGCCCGTCGGACCGCCCTACCGGCACGCCGACGCCGTGTGGCCGCCTGAACTGGCAGCCGGCTACGCCAGACTGAACTGGGACCGCGACGAACCCGTCGCGGTCGTGGGTGCGGCGACCGCCGAGCGGTTCTGGGCGGCGCTGTCGGCCGCGCTCGTGCTGCGCCCCGGCACGACGGTCCGCCTGGGCACCGGACTGTCCGGGCTGAACATCGGCGGCGGGAGCCCGCCCGAGGGCACCGTGCTCTTCGACGGCCCCGACGTGCACTGCTTCCACCGTGAGCGAGGTCGGCTGGTGATCATTGCCGGGCGGGAGACGGGCTGGTTACAGCCGCACCCGTGACGATCTGGCCCGCGGCTATACGGATGACCGCGCATGACGCGATGCTCACTACGGCTGGCTTCACGGCTGGTTCAGCTCCTGTGTCGATGTGCAGCATCGTCTCGCGCAACATGAGCTGTGCCGTACCGGCAAGGATGTGGCATGTTGAGCGGATGATCGACAACGTCGCGGCGTTGCCGGCCGTGGTGCGGCATGCGGCGGAGCTTGATGACGACTACGACGACATCGCGCCCACGGTCGCTGCGCTGTCGGCCTGCGGGGACAGCGCACTGGTTCCCCACCTGCACGAGGAACTCGACCGGTTCCTCGACGCAGAGAACTTCTATGGCCGCGACCTCGTCGCCGGCATCCTGGCCGGCATCGACGGCGTGGCGGCACTGCGGACGCTGCTGCACGCATCCAGCCGCGATCTCGGCGACGACCAGGACAGTCTGAGCGCAGAGATCATCGACCTGTTGAAAACCGACCAGGAAGCCGTCCGGCTCACAGTGCTCGATCTCGCCACCAGCGACATACCCGGGCTGCGCCACACGGCCCTGTGGGCGCTGGGATTCGTGGCCCAGGCGCAGGACTTCGAACTGCTCGCCGCAGCCGCAGCCGACCCCGACCCGCAGATCAGATCCACGGCGATCGGCTCGATGCCAGACCCGGCCGACGACGACCGGGCATTCGATGCGATCGTGCTGGCACTGCGCGACCCGCACGAGACGGTGCGGATATCGGCGGCCAGCAGGCTCGGCTACACCGGCCGGCCCGACGCGGCTGCGCCGCTCGCCGCGCTCGCCGCCGACCGGGCATCACGGGTGCGGTCCATGGTCGCCTATGCGCTCGGGCGCCTGGGTCGTCACGAGGTCACCGTTCCTACTGACTGTGCATAAGTTGCACAGGTCCAGTCGTGTGCCCCGAACGGTCTTGGACACACTGGTCGCCCGCGTTCAGGTCGCAGTCCGGCGACGGGCATCGTGTGCGCGGTCCGGGAAT